>JAFNZJ010000077.1 GCA_017382915.1 Clostridia bacterium
AATAGAAAATTCCACCTCATCCGAGTTTTGCTTTGCAAAACCCACCTTCCCCTCAAGGGGAAGGCTTCCTCAAAAACTTTTGTGCTAAATCAAAGCATTACAAAACATTTTTCTTTTTGTAATAAACCCTATTTCGTTTTTGTTCATCGGTTAACCTCTTTTGAACCACGCGACTATCGCGTGGTTTTCATTATAAAAAATGCCACCCTGCTTTTGCAGGGTGGCAATAATTTTTTATCTGTATGTTTTTGAATAAATAAGGCTACCGTCGGCATCTAAATATTTAATGGTAATTGAAACACCGGGTTCGGTTACCATTGCCTGAAGGGTGCCTATCATTGAGGTGTAGTATGAATCAACCGAAGACATACCCTGCTCAATAGCGTTTCTTGCGGCGTTTTTATCAGCAAGGGCGTTCTTATATTTGAAAACATAAATAAGCTCATTATCATCTGCTTCAATGGTAACGCCGTACTGAGCGGTCTGCATTGATGAAATCTGACTGTTAAGCTGGCTTGAAACAGAGGGCTGTTCAATGTATTCTTCAATGTTATCAGGCTTGCCAAAATCAGATTTGTCATTATAATATGATTCAACAGAAGCCAAAGTGTCTTGAGCGCCTTCAATATCATCAATGTCCATATCATTTAATGCGCTGGTTAGTTCATCAGCCTCTTCCTTTTCTTCTAAAAGGCGGGCGGCAAAGCAACCTGTAAACGAGAACAGCATTAAAAGGGTTATAAGGGTTAAAGAAAGTACTTTAATAAGTGTGTTTTTCATAAAAACAACCTCCATAATTGTTATGATATAATAATATCACTTTGTTCATAAAAAAGCAATAGTTATTTAACATTTTTAGGCAATTCGGCGGTAAAAAAAGCACCCTTAAAAAGGGTGCTTAAAAACTATATATCCTTTGAAATTAAATCTTCATAGGTTTCTCTTTTAATTATGAGCCTATGCTCGGAGTTTTTAACCATAACTGCGGCAGGGCGCGGCAGTCTGTTATAGTTGCTTGCCATTGAATAGTTATATGCACCTGTGGCAAGCACAGCAAGAATATCACCATTTTGGGGCTCTTGCATTTTTACATTTTCACCAAGCAGGTCGCTTTCACAACATTTACCCGCAATGGTGGCTGTAAAGGTTTTGGGTTGGTCGGCCTTATTTGCCACAACCGCCTCATACTTGGCACCATAAAGGGCATAACGCGGGTTATCACCCATTCCGCCATCCACCGCAACATAGGTGCGAATATCCGGTATTTGCTTTTTAGGACCAACGGTATAAAGGGTAATGCCTGCGTGACCAACTATACTTCTGCCCGGCTCAATATAAACGCGGGGAACGGTAATATCAAGGTCTTTGCAGGTGGTCTTAAGTGTGGTGGAAACCTTTTGCATAAAGGCATCGTAAGGCAATGGTGTATCCTCATCGGTGTAGCGAATACCAAAGCCGCCACCCAAATTAAGCTCGGTCACTGTATGAGAGAATTTTTGCTTTACATCGGCTATGAATTTTGCCATAACCTCTGCCGCAAGGCAAAACGGGTCGGTGGAAAAAATTTGCGAGCCAATATGACAATGAAAGCCTGTAAGCAAAAGATTTTTTGCCTTTAGCGCCTGCTCCACCGCAACCATAGCCTCACCACTTTCAAGCATAAAACCAAACTTGCAGTCGTTTTGACCTGTTTTTATAAAATCGTGGGTGTGGGCATCAATACCCGGCTTTATACGAAGCAGTACCTTTACTGTTTTGCCCTGCTCCTTAGCAATATTATCAAGCAAAACAATTTCATCAAAGCTGTCAATAACTATGTGTCCTACAGCATTTTCAACCACCATTTTAAGCTCGGCTTCACTTTTATTGTTGCCGTGCATAAAAATGTTTTGGGGGTTAAAGCCGCTTTTAAGTGCGGTATAAAGCTCACCGCCCGAAACAACATCAATGCCTATGCCCTCCTCTGCCGCGATGCGGTACATTTCAAGGCAGGAAAAAGCCTTGCTGGCATAAAGGGTCATACCATTACCGTCATAGTAGCGGTCAATGGAATTTTTATATTCCCTTATAGCATTTCTTATAACATCCTCATCAAAAACATAAAGGGGTGTGCCGTACTGCTTTGCAAGCTCCACAGTATCAACATTACCTATATGTAAATGTGAATTTTTAACAGTCAGTCCGTTATACATTTTATTGTGCCTTCTCCTCAATTATTGCTTTAATTTGCTCGACACCCTCACCGTTTGCTGATGAAAATGGTATTACCTTAACATCATTTGGCAAAAAGGCAAGCTCATCCTTTATGGCTGAAAGGCGGTTTTCCCGCTCGGTTTTATTTAACTTATCACTTTTGGTAAGCACCACCGTAAAGGGTAGCTTGGTCTGAAGCAAAAAGTGTAGCATATCAATATCATCGGCCGTTGGGCTATGGCGCATATCAATAAGTGAAAAAACATTTTTAATGTTGCGTCCCTCTTTAAAATAGCCCTCCATAAGTCTGGCAAAGCGCATTTTTTCGTTGCCCGAAATTTTGGCATAACCATAACCGGGCAGGTCTACAAGGCGCACACCATCAAGCCTATAAAAATTTATGGTAATGGTTTTGCCCGGTTTGGTACTAACCCTGGCAAAGGCTTTGCGACCTAAAACCTTATTTATAAGACTTGATTTGCCAACATTTGAACGACCGGCAAAGCAAAGTTCAGGTAAATTTGATTCTAAAAACTGCTTTGGGTCGCCAAATGCGGCTTCAAAACTAACATTATTATAGTTCATAAAAGCTCCTTACGGTCTTGCCTTTGCAGGCAGGGTTGATTTTCTGCCGTAAACGGGTGGCAGGTCGGTAGTTTTTTCTTTTTTAGGTAGCTGTACCAAGGCGGCGTCAAGCACCTCAGACACATTTGATACCAAAACAAAATCAAGCGCATCGCGTACTTTGGGGTCAATTTCCTGCAAATCGGGCTCATTAAGCTTTGGCATAATTACGGTTTTAACACCCGCCCTGTATGCAGCCATGGTTTTTTCATTAAGACCGCCAATGGGCAGTACCCTACCCCTTATGGTAACCTCACCCGTCATTGCAACGGTGTTTTTTATAGGTAGACCGCTAAGCGCCGATACAAGCGCAGTTGTTATGGTAACACCTGCCGATGGACCATCCTTAGGAACGGCGGCTTCGGTTGCGTGAATATGAATATCTTTATTTTTATAAAAATCGGGGTCAATGTTGTAGCTATGGGCATTTGAACGGACCCAACTTACTGCCGCCAATGCCGATTCCTTCATAACATCGCCAAGGGAACCTGTAAGCTCCACCTTACCTGTACCCTCATTGGCAACAACCTCAAGCTGCATTATTTCACCGCCAACAGCAGTCCAAGCAAGACCGTTAATAATGCCAACCTCACTATTTGGCAGTATGCTTTCAGCGGTGTATTTATGCTTGCCTAAAAATTCGGTAAGATTTTTTGATGTAATTTTAACCTTTGTCTCACCTTCAGCAAGCTTTCTGGCCGCCTTGCGGCAAAGCTTTGCGATTTCACGCTCTAAACGGCGCACGCCTGCCTCACGGGTGTAATAGCTTATAAGGTCGCCAATTACGGTGTCATCAATTTTAAGTGTAGCCGCAGTAAGTCCGTGGGCTAGCATCTGCTTTTTAATAAGGTGGCGTTTTGCTATTTGAAACTTGTCCTCAGCAGTGTAGCCCGGCAGTTCAATAATATCCATTCTGTCAAGTAATGGGGCAGGTATATTTTGAACATTATTTGCGGTGGTTACAAAGAAAACATTGCTTAAATCAAAGGGGAAATCAATATAGTGGTCTACAAAGGTGTTGTTTTGTTCACTATCCAGCACCTCTAAAAGGGCAGATGCGGGGTCACCCTTATAGTCACTGCCAAGCTTATCAATTTCATCCAGCAAAATAAGTGGGTTTTGGCTACCTGCGGCGGTTATTGCCTTAATAATTTTACCGGGCATAGCGCCTATGTAGGTTTTGCGGTGACCCCTTATTTCGGCCTCATCATGGATACCGCCCAGTGATACGCGTTCAAAATTACGACCCATACTGCTTGCCAATGATTTGGCAATAGAGGTTTTACCCACGCCGGGTGGGCCTGCAAGACAAATTATGTGCCCCTTTGTGTCGGGCTTAAGGGCAAAGACAGAAATGGTCTCTAATATTTGTTCCTTAACCTTTTTAAGACCATAATGGTCCTTTTCAAGGATTTTTTCGGCCTTTAAAACATCGGTGTTGATGTTGGTTTTTACGCCAAAGGGTAAATCTAAGCAGGTGTCTAAATAAACCCTGATAACGGTTGCCTCGTGTGAGCCGGGCGGCATTTTTGAAAGCTTATTAACCTCACCCTTAAGCAGGTCCTTTACCTTTTCATCTGCGGCAGATTTTTCAATTTTTTCATAATAATCGCGCAGCTCGGTGTCGGGGTCATCATCGCCATAAAGCTCACCGCTGATTACCTTCATCTGCTCTCTTAAATAATAATCGCGCTGATTTTCTTCAATATTCCGGTGAGTTTTTTCACTTATTACGGCATCAATTTCACATATTTCAAGCTCACGCTTAATAATGTCCAACACCACTTCAAGCCTTTTTACGGGATTAAGCTGTTCTAAAACATACTGCTTATCATCCACAGGTACAGGTATGCTTGCGGCAATATAATCGGCCAAAAAGGCGGGGTCGTTTGCCGACATTACGGTGTTTTTAATATCCTTAGGCATTTTAGGCATGAAGGATGAAAGCTTTTCAAAGCCTTCATGTACACGGCGCACAAGCACCTCTTTATAGGCTGATTTTGCGCGGGACACCTTATCCTTAAGGGGGGTAACGGTGGCGTAGGATGTGCTTTTTTCCACCTCAAAATTATAAAGCTTTGCCCTGGTTATACCTTCAACCAAAACACGAATACCGTCATCAGATATTTTAAGCACCTGACGAATACGGGCAATAACACCGACCTTATAAACATCTTTGCCTGTTGGTTCCTCCACTGCAATATCGGTTTGAGGTACCAAAAATACGGTGCGATTTTTATTCATAGCGGCATTCATTGCATTTATTGAAATTTTTCTGCCAACATCAAAATGCATTACATCGTGCGGAAAAACAACAATACCCCTAAGGGCAACTGCCGGCATACGAATAACGCTGTCGTCATATTTATCATCAAATATTTCTATTTTCTTTTCTGTAACTGACATTTTTTCCTCCGAAAAGATTGCTTTTTATTAGTCATTGTTTGAAACGGTGTCGGTAAACAGGCTTTCCTCCTGCTCTTCAAAGACTTCATCCTCACCTATTTCAAGACCAAGCGCACGGCGCTTTTCAATATCTTCACCCTTATGCTAAGCATAATAGGGGTCAATAATATATTTTTTAATTGATGGGAATACATTGGCCTGTACAAGGCTCATTTTAAAACCGGGCACAACGCAAGCCAAAAGTATAGCCGCCACAACAAAGAATCCGCCATTGATAGCGGCCAAGCAATATAGTGCAACATAAATAAGACCCATAACAACCGCAATTAAAAGGTTGCGACCAATGTTTAAAAACGAAAAATGGAATGCGTTTTTAACCATTTGCTTTATTGTTAAGCTAAAGGTTATGGTCATGGTCCAGATATAATATTTAATAAAAGTAACGATAATAAGCAAACCAAGGCTTATACCAAGACCTAAAATTTGGGTTACGGCAAGCTCATTTGTGTTGGATATATAACCCCAAAAATACCATATATCAAGGGCAAGCAGTGCCATTAAAACCACATTTAAAAAGCCAAGTATTAAGGACTGCTTCCAGTTTTTCTTAATGGTATCAAAAAAATCGCTAAAGCCAAAGCTGTGCTTTTGCCTGCCCATACTACGCACAACATGGGTCATACCCGCCTTGGCAAGGCCGTTGCCTATACCAAGGGTAAATACCGAAATCAAGCTATAAACAAAGCCTATGCCAAACAACTTCCAAAAATTGCGAAAATATATTTCAAAAAAGGCAAAAAATCCTTTTTTCTGGCGCTCATTTTTTTCTACACCGGGACCTTCTTTATAATAATTGCCCGAAAAAAAGCCCATTTTTCTTCTTCCCCTTTTTAATTATTTTTATAAATAATTTTTTCTTTTAAAACAATTTGCTTATTGCCCATACGGTAGCCAAAGTGCGCCATCAACGGCATAGGCACCAAAACTAAAATAAGTGCTATAAGACCTACTGTGTCAATTTGATTTGCTGATGCAATTACCGCATCATTTAAAGCCAAAAGATTATAGTTTAATATTTTAAATAGGCTTACCGCCCAACTGAATACGCCAAATATTTTATGAATCCATAAAATAATGTAGCTTAATGCAAACGGAATAAGTGCCACACATGATGCCTTAAGGGCAAGCAGCTTGTCCAAAGGCTTGCCGCCAAACTGCTGCTTATCTGAAGCGGCATTACCAATGCCCCAAGACAGTGTATAAATAAAGCCGCACCAAATTATTACGCCCGCCGTTTGTGAAATCCACTTTATAACGGTTAGGGTATCATCACTAAGCTTACTTGGTATGGTTTGCTGATAATAGCCTTCCATAAAGGTACCATCTTCCCTTACATACTTCAAAAGCTCTTCATCAACCCAGTTTTCACCCTCATCACCGGTGTACATATAGGTATGTACCTTTTCAAAATTTTGACCGTCCTTAGAATAAAGGACATCATAGCCCAGCGGTTTATAGCTAAAGCCATTAACCAAGGTGGTTATTGAAAGGTATATTATAAGTGTTAAAAATGCGGCAACCATTGTTCTTAAAAAAAGCTTAAAGCAAAAGCTTTTAAATGAAACATTGCCTGCGCCAAAACTACTGCTGTAGGCCATAACCCAATTACTCCTTTAAAGGTTTATTTGTACTCGGCACGCTCACCGCCAATGTACTTTGGTCTGGTGTAGGCCGCAAAAAGCGGTGCCTCGCCCACCTTTTTAACCGAAAGTCTAAGCGGTACTGCCACCCTTTTTAGGTGCATACCAATAAGGGTTGCACCAATATCCAGACCTGCATCGGCCTTAATTTCCTCCACCAATACGGGGTTTTTAAACCTTTTATAGGCGGTGGTTGCAAAGGACCCGCCTGCATGCATTTTGGGAACGGCGGCTACTACCTCTAACCCTGATGCGGCATCAGCCTCTAACACCAGTGCGCGGTTTAAATGCTCACAGCACTGACAGGCAAGGTTAATACCATTTTTGCTTAAAACCTCATGGGCACCGTCAAAAACGGCTTCGGCAATTTCTAAACTGCCGCTTTTACCTATAACGCCGCCGCCCACCTCACTGGTGGAGCAACCAATTACAACCATTGCGCCCTTTTTTAGCGCGCCTTTTAAAATAAGCTCCTCAGTAGCGGTTATAACCGCCTGTTTAATATCATTTATTTGCATTACTAAACCTCATTTCAAGGGGTATTTGAAATCATTTTCTTTTTGCTTTAATACCGACAAATATTTTTTAGCCTCACTAACGGCGGCTTCAAGGCAAAGAGTTTTATAGTTTCCGCACTCAATTTCACTGTTGCCAAAAACTTCGCCCTTATGGTTTATTATTTGCTGTAAAACAACCAACACTGCGTTTAAGGTTTCGGTATGGTTTGAATTTCTGACCAGCAAATAAAAGCCTGTGGCACAGCCCATAGGTCCGAAATATATAACCCTATCACCAATGGCACTGTTTCTTATATATGTTGCAAAAAGATGCTCAAAGGTGTGCATGGTGCTGTTA
>JAFNZJ010000078.1 GCA_017382915.1 Clostridia bacterium
AACCTTCGTGGGACAGGTGCCAAACATTTTTATCCTTTGAATAGTTGGTTTCACGGTTAATTTTAAGGGGAATATTGTGTGCTTCAGCATACTCAATTTCTTCTTCCCTTGATTTAATATCCCACTCACGCCAGGGGGCGATGATAGCCATATCAGGTGCAAATGCCTTTAAGGTAAGTTCAAAACGAACCTGGTCATTACCCTTACCGGTACAGCCGTGGCAAATTGCATCTGCGCCCTCTTTAATAGCGATTTCAGCCAGACCCTTTGCAATGCAGGGACGAGCGTGTGAGGTGCCAAGCAAATACTGCTCATAATCGGCGCCTGCTTTAAGGCAGGGCCAGATATATTCTTCAACATATTCTTTTTTAAGGTCTAAAACATAAAGCTTTGATGCGCCGGTGGCAATTGCCTTTTCCTCCAAGCCGTCAAGCTCGGTGCCCTGACCAACGTCACCCGAAACTGCTATAACTTCACAGTTGTTATAATTTTCTTTAAGCCAGGGGATGATAATTGAAGTATCAAGACCGCCCGAATAGGCCAAAACTACCTTTTTAATATCTTTTTTATTCATTTTAAGCGTCCTCCAAAAATAAATATTCAAATCACGTGTATAATTATGCAATATTTTTTTATATTTGTCAACCCTTTTTTAATGTTTTTCTTTGATTTTTTTGCAAAAATTCCACTTTATATAGGCTTTTTAACTCAAAAACCGCCCTTTTTGTGCATTTTAACAAGGAGTGGTTAATTTTTGCATAAATATGCGGAATATGTTGCATAAGTATGCAAATAGTTCGTTCTTTGCATTTTCCCGTTATAAATAAAGCGAGCCGAATTAGGAAGACACTTCGCAAAAAAGAGTTCTCCCTAATTTTTTAAATAAAAATTGACACTTTCAAAACGAAAGTGTCCTAGTGGGTTATTAAATACTTTAAAATAATACCTATCTCAAAGATAAAAACCATTAGTGATATTGTGAGACGGGTCTCACAGTTTTATTTTGCCTTACGGCAAAGTGATATTAAAATCTTTAGTTTTAGTTATATTATATTCGCCCAAAAACTGCCCAAAGCAATATCACTTGGGCGAAGCCCAAATATAACTGCGTAGCAATACACCTCACCGCAAGGCGAATATAACTGAGGCACACTTCCTTACGGAGTGTGCCTCTATCGGCTCGCTTTTAATTATACGGTTACTGCTTCTTTTTCTTGAGGGTTTTCTTCGCTTTGTTCGATTTCGCTGTTAACCTCTTCAGGGGTTTTAAATTCCGGCACCATCCGGCGAAGATAGTCCACTACCCCATCTGAACTGTTTTTGCCTGCAATTTCCATTATTCTTTGCATATTTGATTTAAAGGCTTCACAGTCAATTTGAGGTTGGTCCATAATAAATATCTTTTTATTATAGGTAGCCTTAAGAGATTCTGCCTTTAAAAGCAGCTCTTCATAAAGCTTTTCACCCTGTCTGAGACCGCAAAATTCCATTTGCATATCCTCATATGGCTTATAACCATACATTTTAATAAGGTTTTCAGCAAGGGTTACAATTTTTACCGGCTTGCCCATATCAAGGACAAAGGTTTCGCCGCCCTTTGACATAGTGCCTGCTTCAAGCACTAATGAAACGGCCTCCGGTATGGTCATAAAGTAACGAATAACATCGGGGTGGGTTACGGTAACGGGACCGCCTGCCTCAATTTGTCTGGTAAAAAGCGGAATAACCGAACCGTTTGAGCCAAGTACATTA
The DNA here is from genome assembly GCA_017382915.1 of Clostridia bacterium. Taxonomy (GTDB): domain Bacteria; phylum Bacillota; class Clostridia; order Oscillospirales; family Acutalibacteraceae; genus UMGS1279. The sequence continues at coordinate 1,753 of JAFNZJ010000078.1, forward strand.
CCAAAACGTACCGATGTAAACTTGGTGTGGGTATATGTTTGTGACATATACTGCATAACCATTTCACACACGCGCTTGCTGGCGCCCATTACATTGGTGGGATTAACGGCCTTATCGGTTGAGATAAGCACCATTTTTTGAACATTATAGCGATGTGCCAAATGTGCAATATTATATGTACCCTTAACATTATTTTTAATGGCTTCTTCGGGGTTAGTTTCCATAAGGGGGACATGCTTATGGGCTGCGGCGTGGAATATAACATCAAACTTATATTCCTCAAAAATAACGCGCATTTTGGCCATATCCCTAACCGAGCCAATTTCAACCGAAACTAAATCACTACCATAACCCTCACGGGCAAGCTCCTGCTGAATTTCATAGGCGTTATTTTCATATATATCAACAATAACAACCTTTTTAGGCTTCATTCTAACTATTTGGCGACAAAGTTCAGAACCTATTGAACCGCCACCACCGGTAACCAGGCAAACCTTATTTGAAAGGAATTCCTGCACCTTGTTATTTTCAATATTAATTGCGTCACGGCCAAGAAGTTTTTCAAAATCAATGGCGCGTGCCTGTGTTAAAAGGGGTTGTTGGCTTTTAAGCTCACTAAGGGATGGAATAACACGAA
>JAFNZJ010000079.1 GCA_017382915.1 Clostridia bacterium
AGTACAAAAAGCAGAACTTATGGATTATTCTGATGTACGTGGCTGTATGGTTATAGAGCCTTATGGATATGCTATTTGGGAAAATATTGTTTCAATATTAGATAAAAAGTTTAAAGAATTAGGTCATCAAAATGTATCAATGCCAATGCTTATACCTGAGAGCTTGCTTCAAAAAGAAAAGGACCATGTTGAAGGCTTTGCACCTGAAGTAGCTTGGGTTACGCACGGAGGAGAGGAGAAACTTTCTGAGAGGCTATGTGTTAGACCAACATCCGAAACCCTTTTTTGTGAGCATTATGCAAATATAGTTCATTCTCACCGCGACCTGCCCAAGCTTTATAACCAGTGGGTTAATGTAGTCAGGTGGGAAAAAACTACCCGTCCCTTCCTTCGTTCAAGGGAATTTTTATGGCAGGAGGGTCACACCATCCACGCATCTGCTGCTGAAGCTGTGGAGGAGACCGAGCGTATGCTCAATGTTTACGCCGATTTTTGTGAAAATTACCTTGCAATGCCGGTTGTAAAGGGCAAAAAGACCGAAAGCGATAAATTTGCAGGTGCCGTTGCAACCTACGCTATTGAGGCACTTATGCATGACGGTAAGGCACTTCAGGCAGGTACATCACACTATTTTGGTGATGGCTTTGCAAAGGCATTTGGCATTCAGTTTACCAATAAAGAAAATAAGTTAGAGCATCCACATCAAACCTCTTGGGGTGTTACAACCCGCCTTATTGGTGCAATAATTATGACACACGGTGATGATAACGGTCTGGTTTTACCACCTGCTGTAGCACCAATTCAGCTTGTTATTATTCCTATTGCATCACATAAACCCGGTGTTATAGAGAAGGCTGAGGAGTTGGAGGCAAGAATTAAAAACATCTGCCGCGTTAAAACCGATAAAAGCGACCAGTCACCCGGCTGGAAGTTTGCTGAATATGAAATGAAGGGCGTGCCCCTTCGTTTGGAAATCGGTCCTAAGGACATTGAAAATAATCAGTGCGTAATTGTTCGCCGTGATACCAGGGAAAAATATTTCGTAAGCCTTGATGAGCTTGAAACCAAAATCCCCGAGCTTTTAAATGAGGTGCATAACGGCCTTTATGAAAAAGCCCTTAAAAACCGTGAAAACCGCACCTACACCTGTACTACCATTGATGAAATTAAGCAGGTGTTAAATGAAAAGGGCGACGGCTTTATTAAGGCAATGTGGTGTGAGGATGAGGCCTGCGAGGATATGGTTAAAGAGCAAACAGGTGCAGGCTCACGCTGTATGCCCTTTGAGCAGGAAGTAATAAGTGATAAATGTGTTTGCTGTGGTAAACCCGCCAAAAAGCTGGTTTATTGGGGTAAGGCATATTAAAGGGAGCGTTATAATGAAAAGTATAAATAAAAAACTTTATACCGCCCTTACAGTTTGTCTGCTTAGTTTACTGCTTACTGTTGGCGTTATGGCTGAAACTTCAAGTTCTACTGCCGGTACATCTTCTGTACAGTCTACCCCCGTTTCCAGTAATACCGGTGATGTTAGCTCTGACACCACTTCGGGCGATAGCTCCGATACCGAAAGCGGTGATGAGTCGGGCTCTGATGTATCTGACAGCTCTGATTTAACATCAAATGAAAGTGACATTACATCTGACAGCAGTAATTTAGGTTCAACAGCGGTAAGCTCTGCCACATCATCTAAAAAGAATTATGGTAATATTGGTGGCTACATCAATGATGAAACCGACACTTCCGGTTGGGGCACAGGTGATGAAGAAGTATCTGAGCCGCTTGTTAGTGTTGGCACCACCGAAAAGGGTGAAAGTAAGCAAATCAGCAACTATTCAGGTTTGCTTTGGGTACTTATTTGGATACCCATTTTGCTTATAATCGGTTCGGTTGCGGCACTTATTTATGTTAACCGCAAGTCCTTTTTAACCGAAGGCGCACCTACCGACGGTGATGAGCCAAGCAAAAAGCAAAAGGCTAAAAACAGCCATAAAAAACGCACCAATGTCTATAAACCGAGGGACTAATGGGTATTGACAAATTTTAAGTAATTTGTAATAATATAAATGGAGTATTTTTATGCGAGTAATTACCGGCACAGCCCGTGGCAAAAAGCTTGTTACCGCTGATGGGCTTGATGTTAGGCCAACCCCTGAACGCGTTAAGGAGGCCTTTTTTAGTTCAATTCAGTTTGATATTGAAGGTAAGGCCTTTTTAGACCTTTTTGCAGGCTCCGGTCAAATGGGTATTGAAGCATTAAGCCGCGGCGCCGAAAGGGCAGTGTTCGTTGACCAAAGCCCCATTTCGGTGGAACATATAAACCAAAACCTAAAAAACACAGGTCTTTTAAATAAAGCCAAGGTAATAAGGGGCGATTTTTCGGCCGTTTTACTTGGTATGACCGAAGTTTTTGACTATGTATTTTTAGACCCGCCTTATGCGGCAGACCTTTTAGAAAAAGCACTGCTTTTGGTGCAAAAAAATGTTAAGCCATACGGTCTTATAATTTGTGAGCACCCAAAAGAGGTTGTCCTGCCAAATGAGGTCCACGATTTTACAGTTAAAAAATGTTATCGTTACGGTAAGGTTTACCTTACTGTCTTTGCAAGGAAGGGTGAGGCTGATGAATGATATTATAGCAGTTTGCCCGGGTAGCTTTGACCCCGTAACCGTCGGTCACCTTGATATAATTAAAAGGGCGGCAGGTATGTTTTCTGAGGTGGTTGTGGTTGTAATGCAAAACCGCGCAAAATCGCCCAGCTTTACGGTGGAAGAACGCAAAGAAATGCTTAAAGCCGTAACATCTGACCTGCCTAATGTCAGGGTAGCTTCTTTTGACGGTCTGCTTGCCACCTATACCAAGCAAATAGGTGCGGGCGCAATTGTTAAGGGCTTACGCGCCATGTCCGACTTTGAATATGAGTTTCAAATGGCGCTAACCAATAAAAAGCTTAACCCCAATACCGAAACTGTTTTTTTAACCACCAGAGCTGAGAATATGTATCTAAGCTCCAGTATGGTTAAACAAATAGGCAGTATGGGGGGCGACATTTCAGATTTTGTTCCCAAAAGCATTTTAGATAAGGTCGCCAAGCGTTTACAAAGCAAAAGCAATACTTAATTTTTGTATAAAGAAAGGAAGTAAAACTATGAACATGGAAGAAATGCTTGAACAGATTGATGAAGCGTTAGAGGACGGTACTAAGCTTTTTGGTAAAAGAACTGTAGTAGATGTTGAAAAAATCCGCGCCTTAATTGATGAGCTTCGCCTTAATATGCCCAGCGAAATTAAGCAGGCAAGGGGCATTGTTGCCGACCGTGCTGACATTATCACCAACTCTAAAAAAGAGGCTGATGCTATCATCCGCAATGCAGAAGAGCGCGCAAAGGCTTTAGTAGCACAGGAGGAAATTACACGCCTGGCACAAGAAAAGGCTGCAGAGATTATTTCTGCCGCACAAACCAAAAGCCGCGAAATGCGTAAAGCCGCACAGGATTTTGTTGATGACCTTATGCGCCGTGCAGATGAAGGTCTTACCGAAAATCTTGCCGAAATCCGCAAAACCCGTGCTTCATTAAAACAGCAAATCCCCGCAGCTAATCAGGGCAAATAAGTTATAGCAACATATTAAAAGCAGAGAGGTAAATTTGACCTCTCTGCTTTTTTATTTTAAAATTCATATTTATCCTCTTTACAAAGAAATTTTTAAGGGTTATAATATTTCAAAGGGGTAGTTGCTATGAAACAAAAAATTATTGATAAAGTAACCCTAAAATTCATACTGGTTGGCATAATCAATACCCTTGTAGGTAATGGTATTATGTTTTTGCTTTATAATCTTTTTGGGGTGGGGTATTGGCTTTCATCTGCCGCCAATTATGTTGTTGGCAGTGTGGTAAGTTTTATTTTAAATAAATATTTCACCTTTAAAAAACGCAAATGGTCGTTAAAAGAGGTTTTGAAATTTATTATAAATATAGTGTTGTGCTACGCAGTGGCATACGGTGTTGCAAAACCGCTTGCCTATGCTGTTTTTGCCGGCTTTGCCCCCACTTTTAAGGATAATTTGGCAATGCTTGCAGGGGCGGGTATTTTTATAGTTTTAAATTATTTTGGGCAAAGATTTTTTGCTTTTAATGATAAACGATAGCAAATTGTGGTAAACTTTAAATGTAAACATTTTTTGAGGTGTTTTAAAATGCAAATTACAAACGACATTAAGTACATCGGCGTTAATGACCGCAGTATTGACCTTTTTGAGGGTCAGTATATAGTCCCTAACGGAATTTCATATAATTCCTACGCCATTATTGATGAAAAAATAGCCATTATGGATACGGTGGATGTTAATTTCACCCACGAATGGTTGGATAATATCCGTGATACCTTGGGCGGCAAAAATCCCGATTATTTAATTATTCAGCATATGGAGCCTGACCATTCAGCCAACATTGCAAACTTTGTAAATGCCTACCCAAATGTTACCTTGGTGGCATCGGCTAAGGCATTTAATATGATGCAGAATTTCTTTGGCACCGATTTTAGCGATAAACGCATAGTGGTGGGTGAGGGTGATACATTATCGCTTGGTCGCCACACCCTTACCTTTGTTACTGCACCAATGGTACACTGGCCGGAGGTTATAGTAACCTATGACAGTACCGATAAAGTACTGTTTTCGGCAGATGGCTTTGGTAAGTTTGGCGCGCTTGATACCAATGAAGACTGGGCATGTGAAGCCAGACGCTATTACATTGGTATTGTTGGTAAATACGGCGCACAGGTTCAAAGTCTGCTTAAAAAGGCGGCAGGTCTTGATATAAACATTATTTGCCCCTTGCACGGACCCGTATTAACCGAAAATTTAGGCTATTATATAAATCTTTATAACATTTGGTCCAGCTATGAGCCGGAGGAGGATGGCATAGTAATTGCATATACCTCGGTTTATGGTAATACTAAAAAGGCGGTTATCCGCCTTGCCGAAAAATTAAAGGCAAACGGTTGCCCCAAGGTGGTTATAAATGATTTGGCCCGTGTAGATATGGCCGAAGCGGTGGAGGATGCCTTCCGTTACAGTAAGCTTGTGCTTGCCACCACCACCTATAATGCAGATATTTTCCCCTTTATGAGGGAGTTTATTAACCACCTTACCGAGCGCAACTTCCAAAATCGCACAGTAGCCTTTATTGAAAACGGCAGTTGGGCACCCCTTGCCGCAAAGGTAATGCGCGGTATGTTAGATAGCTCAAAAAATCTAACCTTTACCGAAACCACCGTTAAAATTGTGTCGGCTTTAAATGAGCAAAGTATAAATGAGCTTGATACCCTTGCTAATGAACTGTGTATGGACTATTTGGCAAAGCAGGATTCCACAGCAAATAAAAACGACCTGACTGCGTTATTTAATATAGGCTATGGTCTTTATGTGGTTACTTCAAACGACGGCATTAAGGATAACGGACTTATAGTAAACACCGTAACACAGGTTACCAATACCCCAAACCGTTTGGCAGTTACCATAAATAAAGAAAACTATTCACACCACATTATTAAGCAAACAGGTAAAATGAACATTAACTGCCTTACTGAGGAGGCACCCTTTAAGGTGTTTGAAGCCTTTGGCTTTAAAAGTGGCCGTAACACAGATAAATTTAAGGACTGTGAGCCACTTCGCAGTGAAAACGGACTGGTATTTTTACCAAGGTATATTAACAGCTTTATGTCCCTTAAGGTGGAGCAGTATATTGATTTAGATACCCACGGTATGTTTGTCTGCTCGGTTACTGAGGCACGTGTTATTTCTGATAAGCCTACAATGACCTATACCTACTACCATGAAAATGTTAAACCCAAGCCCAATACCGATGGTAAATCCGGCTATGTATGTAAAATATGCGGCTATGTTTATGAGGGTGATACCCTGCCCGAAGATTTTGTTTGCCCGCTTTGTAAACACGGCGCCGCCGATTTTGAAGAGATTAAGTAATTCTTTTAGGGAGGTGAATTTATAATGAAATATGTATGTGATGTATGCGGTTGGGAATATGATGAAACCGTAGGCAGTGAAGAAAACGGCATTGCCCCCGGCACCAAGTTTGAGGACCTGCCCGAAGATTTTGTTTGCCCACTTTGCGGTGTAGGTAAAGATGATTTCAGCCCTGCTGAATAATCAGTTTTTAAGCGGTGCCCAAATAAAAAGGGCACCGCTTTTTGTATAATGACCCCGCCAAGGTGCTAAAAAAAGCGCCCCGGCGGGGTGATTTTTTGTTAATATTTTATTTGGCGGTTATCTTTTATTTTGTGTTTGTTTGTGGTATACTTTAAAAAGGTGATGATGTTATGAAAGATATGATTCAGTGTAAAAATTGTAACTATAGATATGAAAAAGGCAGCAAAGAATGCCCAAACTGCGGGGCTAAAGCGCCAATGCAGTTTA
>JAFNZJ010000080.1 GCA_017382915.1 Clostridia bacterium
CCTGTGCAGTAGCCTGCAAGGTCATAGTCATCCTCAGGCATTAGACCGGGATGTTCGGCGGTTTCACCACCGATAAGGGCACAACCTGCCTGAACGCAGCCCTCAGCAACGCCGCCTACGATTTCAGCAATTTTTTCGGGGAAGTTTTTGCCGCAGGCGATATAGTCAAGGAAGAAAAGTGGCTTTGCACCACAACAAATAATGTCATTAGCACACATTGCAACGCAGTCAATACCAATGGTGTCATGCTTATCAAGCAGCATTGCAAGTTTAATTTTGGTGCCTACACCATCGGTACCCGAAACAAGCACAGGCTCCTTTATTCCGGTAAGGTCAAGACCAAAGCAACCACCAAAGCCGCCTACATCATCAAGGCAACCTTCATTTTTTGTTCTGGCAATATGTTTTTTCATAAGCTCAACCGAACGATAACCGGCGGTAATATCAACACCGGCTGCTGCGTAGCTTTCTGATTTTGAATTCTTCATAATTTTTATTCCTTTCCGTTCCAACAGTAGGTGCATAGCTTACATGGTTCAAGACCTATTGCTTTAATTACACCCTCTAATGACTGAAATTCAAGTGATGCAAAATTAAGCTTTTTACAAATTGCATCGCGCAGGTTTTTGCCGCGCTTGGTTGAGGCATCGCTATACTCCTCAATATACTTAAAGCCCTCTTCACCCTCAAGCTCCATTATAATTTGACGGGCTAAAAGCTCCATCTCATTAGTAGCGCGGGAGAAGTTAAGGTACTTACAGCTGTACATTATGGGCGGGCAGGCTGAACGCATATGCACCGATTTGGCGCCGTTTGCATAAAGAAAATCAACCGTACCCTTAAGCTGTGTACCACGAACTATTGAATCATCAACAAAAAGCAGATTTTTGTCGGTAATAAGCTCATCAACCGGTACCTGCTTCATTTTGGCTATTTTAGTGCGCTCGGTTTGTTTTTGGGGGGTAAAGCTTCTTGCCCAGGTGGGTGTGTATTTTATAAACGCCCTGGCAAAGGGAATATGGCTTGCGTTGGCATAGCCTATTGCGTGTGGTGTGCCCGAATCGGGAACGCCGCCTACATAGTCAACCCCCTCGGTGTTTTTTACGACATCATCATACTTTGCCATAATTTCTCCGTTGCGGTAACGCATAAGCTCAACATTTACACCCTCATAGGTGGAGGTTGGATAACCGTAATAGCTCCAAAGGAAGGAGCATATTTTCATCTCTTTACCGGGGGGCGAAAGTTGTTTACAGCTGTCGGCGGTGATTTCCACTATTTCGCCGGGACCAAGCTCTTTATGCTTTTCATACCCAAGCTTTTCATAAGCAAAAGATTCAAATGAAACACAGTAGCCTTCATCGCTTTTGCCTACAAGCATCGGCAGTCTACCAACCTTATCACGGGCGGCAATAATGGTGCCGCTATCGGTCAGTATTAAAATTGAGGTGGTACCTTTTACAACCTCTTGAACAAATTTTATGCCATCGGTAAAATTGTCCTTTTGGTTTATAAGGGCTGAAATAAGCTCAGTAGGGTTAACCTTGCCACCCGTCATTGAATCAAAGTAGCCACCCTTTGAAAGGTAACTGTCAATAAGCTCATCGGCGTTATTTACAACCCCCACATTACATATTGCATAGGTGCCAAGCCTTGAACGGATAAGAAGTGGCTGCGGTTCAAAATCACTTATACAGCCAATCGCGGCAAAACCCTGCATCTCATCAAAGATTTTTTCAAACTTGGTACGAAATGGCGAGTTTTGTATGTTATGTATTACTCGCTGATGACCGATTTCGCTATCAAAGGCGGCCATACCACCTCGCCTTGTACCAAGATGCGAATGATAATCGGTGCCAAAAAAGACATCTGTTAAGGCATCGGTCTTGGTTACTGCACCAAAAAATCCTCCCAAAAAAATCAACTCCCAAAAGATTTGCTAAATTTTAAAAATTGTTATAAAACAGTTGCAGCCGACACTAGGTCGGCGCAAAGCACGCCAATTAAAGCAGTGGGGCTGCCTTAAAACTGGCGCGAAAATTCTTCACTTATTTGACGGTCTTTTTCTAAAACGTCACGAGCGGCTTTAGCCCTTGCTGCCAAAAGCTTTGATGAAAGGTCATAGTCGCTTACCGCAAGAATTTGAATTGCTAAAAGGGCGGCATTTGCGGCACCGTCAATAGCAACGGTGGCAACCGGTATGCCCGCAGGCATTTGAACGGTGGAAAGAAGTGCATCCATACCGTCTAAAACCGAAGCCTTTATGGGAATACCAATAACAGGCAAAACTGTATTGGCCGCAATGGCACCTGCTAAATGGGCGGCCTTACCCGCGGCGGCAATAATAACACCAAAGCCATTTTCGGCCGCTAATGATGCAAAGGTTTTGGCCTGCTCAGGTGTGCGGTGGGCAGAAAGCACGTGAACCTCAAAGGGTACTTCATACTCCCTTAAAACATCTACCGCTTTTTTTACTACCGGCAAATCACTGTCACTACCCATAATAATGGCAACTTTTCTCATTTATCAAATACCTCCGATAAAATTCTTATAAAAACAAAAAAGGCGGTCTTATCCCTTAAAAATAAGACTGCCCAGACGGTCGGCTATGGTGGTTTTTATTTTTAAAAACCAATCCGCAGTTTCTTTGCTCCACGTGGTGCTCCACTTTATTCCGTCAGGGACAAAGAAAACTATTAAATTTGCCTTTTAAAATTACAAAAATAGTATACCATATTTATATATTAGTGTCAATTGATAAAAGTCATTTTTCGCCCCTTTTTTTATTTTTCTAACAAATGCATAAAACATTAACTAAAAGCAGATAAATTATTGCAAAAAAGACCAAAAATAAAAAAACAGACAAGGTTTGAGCCCTTGCCTGTTTTTTGATTAAATCAGTTTAGTTTTTTTGCGGTTTCAAGCGCTAAAATCATCATATCATTAAAGGCGGTTTGGCGTTGCTCCGCCGAGGTTGTCTCACCCGTTACCAAGCTGTCCGAAATGGTGCATACGGCAAGCGCCCTTTTATTAAGCAAAGCCGCCTTTAAATAAAGGGCCGCGGCCTCCATTTCCACCGCAAGTACACCTGCCCTACCCCATTTATTTGCAAAATCGGGGTCAGAGCCATAAAATAAATCACTTGAAAACAAATTCCCAACCGTAACCTTTTTATTTTGAGCCGCCGCCTCACTGCAAAGAGTATTAAGCAGTGTATAATCGGCAATGGGTGCCACACCGCTAAGTCCGTATTCCTTTGGAATTGCGGAATTGGTTGACGCCCCCATACCTACAACAATATCACCTATTTTTAAATCTTTGTTCAGCGCACCTGCGGTGCCTACCCTTATAATGTTTTCTACACCGTAGCCTTCAAAAAGCTCGTGAGCATAAATGCTTATTGAGGGCATACCCATACCGCTTGCCATTACCGAAACAGGTTTACCCTTATAAAAACCGGTATAGCCCAAAATACCGCGCACGCTGTTAACCTGCCTATAATCGGTAAGGTAGGTTTCGGCAATGTATTTTGCCCTTAGCGGGTCACCGGGCATTAAAACCGTTTTGGCAAAATCACCGGCCTTTGCATTTATGTGTGGAGTTGGAATTTTAAGTGCCATTTTTACATTACTCCCTTCTTTAAACATTATAACCTTTTTGTTTTTTTGTGTCAATTGTTTAAACATCTTATTAAAGTTAATAATAAATTAAACGGCTTTACTCTATTGATAATGCCCTAAATGTTTGTTAATATTGCACAAAATATACACTGCAAATATTTATGTGCTCAATTAAAAATCAACAAAAACGCCCTTGCCAACTTAAATAGATGGTGATATAATATAAAAGTAAAGTTATGTTTATGTTATTAAGGGGCGCTTTGTTTTAAAGGAAGTGACCTTATTGCCTTATAACATTTTACCGCCCGACAACCAGTGGTCAAAGCTACCCATTATAAATGCCTATGAATTTTTAGGGGCTCACCTTTGCCAAGCAAATGGTAAAAATGGTGCTTTGTTTCGACTATGGGCGCCAAATGCAAAAGAAGTTTGGGTTGTTGGTGATTTTAATGGCTGGCAACCGAATATAAATAAAATGGAGCGGACCTTTGGCGGTCTTTGGGAGCTTTTTATTGAAGGTCTTATTGAGTTTGACCGCTATAAATATGCTATAGTTTTTAAAGACGGCAAAACGGTTTTTAAGGCCGACCCATATGCCTTTCACACCGAAACGCCACCCGGCACAGCGTCAAAGCTTTATAGCCTTAAAAACTATGCTTGGGGTGATGCCGACTGGTGTATTACCCGCGCAAAAACCAACATTTATAAAAGCCCTGTTAATATTTACGAGGTGCATTTGGGCTCTTGGCAAAGACACAAAGATGGCGCAACACTTACCTACCGTGAATTGGCTACTAAGCTTGCCGAATATGTAAAGGATATGGGCTACACCCATATTGAGCTTATGCCGGTTGCCGAATACCCCTTTGACGGGTCTTGGGGGTATCAGATAACGGGGTATTTTGCACCGACATCCCGCTATGGCCAGCCAAATGATTTTAAGTTTTTTGTTGATATAATGCACCAAAACGGCATTGGTGTTATTTTGGACTGGGTGCCCGCCCACTTCCCTAAAGATGAATTTGGTCTTTATAATTTTGACGGCACCCACCTTTATGAATATGCCGACCCCCGCAAGGGCGAACACCTTGGTTGGGGCACCGCCGTTTTTGATTACGGCAAGGTTGAGGTTATGAGCTTTTTAATCTCAAACGCACTTTTTTGGCTTGATGAGTACCACATTGACGGACTTAGGGTTGATGCTGTGGCATCAATGCTTTATTTAGATTATGACAGAAAAGACGGTGCTTGGTGCCCAAACATTTATGGTGGCAACGGCAATTTAGAGGCGGTTGATTTTTTAAAGCATTTAAGCAGATTTGTTTTCAAGGCATTCCCAAGCGCACTGCTTATTGCAGAGGAATCTACCGCTTGGCCAATGGTTACAATGCCCACCTATGACGGTGGTTTAGGCTTTAATTTCAAGTGGAATATGGGTTGGATGAACGATATGCTTAAGTTTATGTCCACCGACCCAATAGGTCGAAAATATAATCATAATTTGCTTACATTTTCATTTTTTTATGCCTTTAGTGAAAACTTTTTACTGCCCATTTCACACGATGAGGTGGTGCACGGCAAGGGCTCAATGATTGAAAAGATGTTTGGCGAATATGAAATGAAATTTTCATCCCTTAAAACCTTTTATGCCTATATGACCGCCCACCCGGGTAAAAAACTTATTTTTATGGGGCAGGAGTTTGCCCAGTTTAATGAGTGGCGCTACTATGAACAGCTTGACTGGGGGCTTTTGGACTTTGAGGCACACCGCCAAATGAAGAATTTTGTAAAGGCTCTTAACCACCTTTATTTAAGCCAGCCCGCTCTTTGGCAAAGGGATTTTTCGTGGGACGGCTTTTGCTGGATTTCGGGCGATGATAATGAAAATTCGGTTATTGCCTTCAGGCGCTTTGGCGATGATGGGCAGGAGCTAATAGTAATCTGCAACTTCACCCCTGTAAGCAGGGTTAATTATAAAATAGGTCTGCCCTTTTTGGGGCAGTATGAAAAAATCTTTTCAACCTGTCAAGGCACAGAAGATTATAAAACCGTTATCAGCAAAGCGGGTCCGCTTCACGGACTGAAATTTTCAGGTGATTTTTTCATTCCGCAAATGTCGGCCGCATATTATAAATGTACTAAAAAATTTAAGGTTAAGCTTAAAAAGCCTTGTGGCTTAAAGTATAAAAACAAAAAGCATATTCCAAAAAATCTTTAGGAGATGATGTTTTGAAAAAGACAGAATGCGTTGCCATGCTACTGGCGGGCGGACAGGGCAGTCGCCTTGGTGTGCTAACCCAAAAAATAGCAAAACCCGCAGTGCCCTACGGCGGTAAGTACAGAATTATTGACTTTCCGCTTTCAAACTGCATAAATTCGGGTATTGAAACGGTTGGCGTGCTTACCCAGTATCAACCGTTGGAGCTTAATGATTATATTGGCTCGGGCAAGCCGTGGGATTTGGACCGTTTAAGCGGCGGTGTTCATGTTTTGCCGCCCTACCAAAAAATTGAAGGGGCGGACTGGTATAAGGGCACTGCCAATGCCATTTATCAAAACATCCCCTTTATTGAGCGCTATGACCCTGAGTATGTACTTATTCTTTCGGGCGACCATATTTATAAAATGGACTATTCTGATATGCTTAAAAAGCATAAGGAAAGTGGCGCCGACTGCACCATAGCGGTACTTGAAGTGCCTATGGAGGAGGCTCCCCGCTTTGGTATTATGAACACCAAAGAGGACGGCACCATTTATGAGTTTGAAGAAAAGCCTGCCAACCCCAAAAGCAATTTGGCATCAATGGGTATTTACATTTTTAATTGGTCAATACTCAGACAGTATTTAGAACAGGATGAAAAGGATGAAAATTCCTCTAACGACTTTGGTAAAAACATTATTCCGTCAATGCTGTCGGCAGGTGAAAAACTGATTGCCTACCCCTTTAACGATTATTGGAAGGATGTTGGTACAATTGACTCCCTTTGGGAGGCTAACCTTGACCTTTTAAACCCCAAGGTTGAGCTTGATTTATCCGACCCAAATTGGCGCATTTATTCCCGCACACCTTCCGCTCCGCCACAGTATATTGATGAATCGGCAGAGGTGCAAAACTCACTTATTACCGAAGGCTGTAATGTTTACGGCAAGGTTGATTTTTCAATTTTGTTTGATAATGTAACGGTTGAAGCAGGGGCAGAGGTTCGCGACTCACTTATTATGCCTGGCGCCAAAATTGAATCGGGCGCTTCGGTACAGTATGCAATAATTGCCGAAAATGCCGTTATTAAATCAGGTGCCAAGGTTGGCGAAAGACCCGAAAATATGGATGACCTTAAAAACTGGGGCGTTGCAGTAGTTGGCGCCGAGCTTACCGTTGGTGAAAATGCCACCGTATCCCCCGCTGCAATGATTACCGAAAATGTTAAGGAGGGTGAAAGTAAATGAAAAACAATAATGTAATGGGCGTAGTTTTTGCCAATGTACATGATGACCTTATTCGTGAGCTTACCGAAGTTCGCTCCACCGCATCGGTACCCTTTGGCGGTCGCTACCGTTTAATTGATTTTCCCCTTTCAAATATGGTTAACGCAGGTATTTCAAAGGTTGGCGTTATCCCAAAATATAACTACCACTCACTTATGGACCATTTAGGCTCAGGCAAGCCGTGGGATTTAGACCGCAAAAGCGGTGGCCTTTCAATACTCCCCCCATATGTAACATCAAATGTAAGTATGCAAACGGGTCATATTGATTCACTTAGCACCATTATGAGTTACCTTAGGGGCAGTAAAGAAAAATATATTGTTATGTGTGATGCCGATGTTATTGGCAACATAAATATAGAAAATATTTTAAAAGACCATTATAGCAGCGGCGCCGATATTACCATTGCCTATAAAAACGGTCCACTGCCAAAAAGCAACCGTGATATAATGTCCTTTGAAATGAACGACTGCGGCAGGGTAACCAAAATTCGCCTTTCTGAAAACTATGGCGTTACCTGTGATTTTAGCCTTGATGTAGTTGTAATGGAGCGCGCGCTTTTAATGGACCTTGTTAAAGGTGCCCTTGAGGAAAATATGAGCCGTATGTGGCGCGATGTTTTTGCCGCAAAGGTTGATTCACTTAAAATACACGGCTATGAGGTTAAAGAATTTGCATTGGTTATTGACGGAACAGAATCTTATGCCAACGCAAACTTTGCCCTTTTAAATCCTAAAATAAGGGCCGAGCTGTTTAACCCCGAGCGCCCAATTTATACCAAAAACCGCGATGATGTACCCACCCGCTACGGACTTAATTCGGCTGTTAAAAACTGTCTTATTGCCGACGGTTGCGTTATTGAGGGTGAGGTTAGTAACTGTGTTATTTTCCGCGGTGTTAAAATTGAGGAAGGCGCCAAGCTTTCAAACTGCATTATTATGCAGGACAGTATAGTTAAAAAGGATGCCGATTTAAAGTATGTTATAACCGATAAAAACACCGAAATCACCGAAGGCAGAGCCCTTTGCGGCGCCCCCACCCACTATATGTCCATACGCAAATCTGCCACTGTATAATTTAAGGAGAAAATTCAATGAAAGTTTTATTTGCAGCAAGTGAGGCCCTGCCCTTTGCCATGTCGGGCGGTCTTGCCGATGTGGCAGGCGCACTGCCAAAGGCACTTCGCAAAAGGTTTGTAGGTTGCCGCGTTGTTATGCCGCTTTACAGTAATATAAGTGATGAGCTTAAAAGCAAAATGCGTTTTATTACACACATTACCGTTCCTGTGGCTTGGCGCAGACAATACTGCGGTATTTTTGAAGCCCATGTTGATGGTGTAATATATTATCTTTTAGATAATCAGTATTACTTTAAGCGCGATACCCTTTACGGTCATTACGATGATGCAGAGCGCTTTGCTTTTTTCTCACGCGCAGTGCTTGAAATCATACCCCACATTGATTTTGTGCCGGATGTTATTCACTGTAATGACTGGCAAACCGCAATGATACCCGTTTATAAAGACCAGTTTTATAAAGACGGCATTTATGCCAATATTAAGACCCTTTTTACCATTCATAATATTCAGTATCAGGGCAAGTACGGGTATGAGCTTATGGCAGATGTTTTAGGTCTGCCGGAGGATGCCGCCCATCTGGTAGAATATGAAAACTGTGTAAACCTTATGAAGGGTGCCATTGAGTGCGCCAACCGAATTACCACGGTATCAAAAACCTATTCGGAAGAAATACTAAGCCCTTGGTTTTCACACGGGTTGGATGAAATTTTAAAACTGCGCCAAAACAAGCTTGGCGGCATAGTAAACGGTATTGACACCGAAATTTATAATCCCGAAACCGACCATATGATTTACAAAAACTTTACCGCCGATGATTTAAGCGGTAAGGCAGTAAATAAGGCCGAGCTTCAAAAACAGCTTGGTCTGCCCCAAAAGGCAGATGTGCCGCTTATTGGTATAGTAAGCCGCCTTGTAGGGCATAAGGGCTTTGACCTTGTAAAGCATGTTTTTGAGGATATTTTAAAGGCAGATGTGCAGTTTGCCATACTTGGCTCGGGTGAAATGGAGTACGAAACCTTCTTCCACGAAATGAAGCAAAAATACCCCGAAAAGGTAGGTCTTAGACTTGGCTTTGTGCCCGATTTGGCACATAAGATTTATGCCGGTGCAGACATCTTTTTAATGCCATCAAAAAGTGAGCCCTGCGGCTTGGCGCAAATGGTTGCCCTGCGCTACGGCACAATACCCATTGTGCGTGAAACGGGCGGTCTTAAGGACACCATTAAGGACAGCGGCGACGGTGAAGGCAACGGCTTTACATTTGCCACCTATAACGCCCACGATATGTTAGAGGCGGTTTGGCGCGCACTGGCAGGCTATATGGATAACGACGGTTGGAAAACACTTGTTATCCGCGCAATGAACTGTGATAACAGTTGGAAGCGTTCGGCCGGTGAATATCTTAAAATTTATAAAGAACTTGTACAGTAACCAAAAACTCCCTAGTTTTTCTAGGGAGTTTTTGGTTTACACACTCTTGAAAAATACAGTTTTTAGTGTATAATATTTAACAGTACACTTTTTGGAGGCAAAAATGGTTAAGGTTTCATTACTATTTACTTCGGTATTTACACTTTTTATGTATATGATACCGGGTTTTATACTGCGTAAAACCAAGCTTGCCGATGACGGCTTTGCAAAGGCGCTTTCACTTTTTACCCTTTATGTGGCGCAGGTTGCAATGATTTTTCACGGCTTTTTGGTGGAATTTGATTTTAAGGTGCTTAAGGGCGTGGCGCTGGTATTTTTACTGGGTCTTATAAGCCACATAGTTTTTTATCTGCTTGCCCGTATGATGTTTAAAAAAGCACCCGAGCGCACCCGCAAGGTTTTACAGTTTGGCGTAATTTTTTCCAACGCGGGTTATATGGGTATTCCCGTTATTAGTGATGTTTTTGGCAGTGAATATGCAATTTACGCCACCATTTATGTAGTGTGGTTTAATGTTTTTGCCTACTCACTTGGTCGCCTTATTTACACCGATGATAAAAGCTATATTTCGGTTAAAAAAATCTTTATAAACCCCGCAGTTGTGCCCATAGCCATAGGCCTTGTAATATTCTTGACAGGTGCAGGCGGCTGGTTTATAAACACTATGAATCAGTCCACCTTTTTGGGTGAGACACTAAGCGTTGTTTACAAAATAATTGAAACCTTTAAAAATATGGTAGCCCCCGCATCAATGATGGTTATTGGCGCCCGACTTGCCGATATAAGCTTTAAGGGTATTTTAAAGGACAAATATATGTACCCCTTTGTCCTTATACGGCTGTTACTGTTCCCCGCCGTTATGTGGGTAATTATGAGACTGCTTTTTGGTATAGGCTTTATTGATGAAACGGTTATGTCAATAGTGCTTATATTAAACTCCACCCCCGCCGCCGCCATTACCACAATCTTTGCCGAGCTTTATGGTGGCGACTCACCCTACGCAGGCAAGCTGGTGGCGCTAACCACAATACTTTCTGTTGCAACAATGCCGCTAACGGCACTGCTTCTTAAAATATAATAAACACCCCGCAGATTAGTCTCTGCGGGGTGTTTTTTGCTTATTATTTAAAAACTGCATACAACTTTATAGCCGTATTTTTTAATTTCAGAAACCGAGGCTTCCCTATCTCCCCACTCTGTTCCGTCTGAAAAATACACACTATAAACATATAAATCGCCTGATTTTATGCTTTCTTCATATAAATCAAAAGCTCCGGTTATACTTGATTTAGGATCTATTTCATTATCCGCAATAAATCTTTCGTTTGAAAAAATAGAGCGTATTTCTTCTTCGTATACATTTTTGGGCACAAAATACATTTTAACAGCGGCAACTGCTTTGCTTGCATTATTTTCAATTTTACAATTTAATTTAACATATCCATCTATGTTTTCATCAAGTTTTCCAGAAACCTTTATTGGACATACAGATATAAATTCTGAAGGAGTTTTCTCTTGCTCAGTTGCTTGACTAGTATGCGAATTGCTCATATTTTTAAAAAAACCATTTTCTTTTAATGTTATTATTAATACCAAAACAGCAAGCGAAAAAGCCAAAACTATTAAAAGAGCAATTACCCACTTACAATTCTTACCTTTTGTTATTAGGGTGCCACAATTAACGCAAAAATTATCTGTTTCTGCCACTGGTTTTCCACAATTAAAACAATACATATAATCACCTTTCAAGCAAATTACATAGCAATTATATCTGTATTACAGATAAATGTCAATATCTTTATTGCGGATATCGCATAATACTTATGGGTGATTATTATGCAATTTAAAAATTTAAGAGCAATTAGAGAAGATAGAGATATTAAACAAAAAGACATTGCCAAAGTATTAAATGTCTCACAAAATACTTATTCCCAATATGAAACCGGCGTAATCTCTATTACTGCTGAAGTTTTGATTAAACTGGCCGATTTTTATAATGTAAGCATAGATTATTTGCTTGACAGAACAGATAAACAATAAAAAATCCGTGAGTATAACACTCACGGATTTTTTATTACCAAAGTATTTCAAAGCAAAGCTCGTTTTTATAGGTGGCGCCTGCATCAAGTGATATTAGTGAAGGATGTGTGGTAAACTCTTCCACTATATCCTGCCTGGATGGAAGTGATGACCACGGCTCAATACAAACATATGGCGCATCGGTTTTGGTGGCATGCCAAAAGGCAATATATGCCATATCATTATATGTGGCACGCACTGCTTTTTTGGTTTTAAAGCTTTTAATGGTAACGGTTTTTGGTGCGTCTTCCAGCACTATTGCATCATTATCAAATAGGGTGTGTTTAAGAGGCAGTTTTCCGTCATCCAGCTTAAAGTCAGTGCGGTCATCGGTAACAAAATACTGGGGCGAAAGCTCCACCTTTTTTGGTGCAGCACCTGCACCAAAATCTAAATAATAATCTTCAAAATCGGTGCCGCTTTCAAAGGGTACATTTATACCGGGGTGGCCACCAACCGCAAAATACATGGTGGTGCTATTTTTATTTATAACATTAAAGGTCATATAAAGTTTAGCGCCGTCAAGCTTATAGTCAACACTAAATTCAAAATCAAATGGATAAACTTTAAGTGTTTCTTCACTACTGCAAATGGTAAATACCGCTTGGTGGTCCGACCTTTTATCAACGCTAAACACACTACCTCTGGCAAAGCCGTGAATATTCATTTTATAGGGCTTGCCGTGGACGGTATATTGGCCATTTGTAAAGCGACCAATGTAGGGAAAAAGCACAGGCGACCTGCTACCCCAATACTTTTCATCACCCTGCCATAAATATTCGGTGCCATCATCCGATTTTACCGACATAAGCTCGGCACCAAGCTCATTAATTTCTACCGTTAATTTGTCATTTTTAATTACTACCATTTTTACACCCTCTAATTCAAAATAAGCCTTCAAAAAAGTCTACCGCTTCATTTAGTGTTTTAAACTGTGCGGTAAGTCCGCTTTTTATTTCATCATTAAACTGCGCTACATCGGGTATGCCAATGCACTTAATACCCGCCGCAACGGCAGATTTAACCCCATTTGGTGAATCCTCTAAAACATAGCAGTCCTTGGTGTTTGCCCCAAGCCTTTTGGCGGCAAGCAGAAAAATATCGGGTGCGGGTTTGCCGTTTTCAACCTCATCACCGCCCACCAAAACATCAAAAAAATCGGTGGCGCCAACCTGCTTTAGATTATCAATCACCTGCTGCCTACCCGAGCCGGATGCAAGGGCAAGCTTTACACCCTTTTGCTTTAAAAATTTAAGCAGCCTTTCGGCACCGGGCATATACCTTATTATCAAGTTATCATTAACATATTTTTTAACATCTTTTACAAAAGCGTCCATATCAAGGGATGGGAAATTTTCATTCAAATATGCAGTCCAGCCGGCGTCATTCATACCGCAAACAACGGCGGTGTGCCGACCCAGATTATCTATGCCCTGTGCCTTACCTGCATAGTCCCAAGCGGGTACATAAATGCTTTGGGTATCAAGCAGGGTGCCATCCATATCAAAAATCACACTAAACAATACGTCATCCCCTAAATCAACTGCAAGTAGTATTATAGCACAAAAGTGACGAGAGGGCAATAATTATTCATTATTCATTTGAAAATCCGCTCTCTTTTAATGAATAATGAAAAATGAATAGTGAATAATACAAACAAAAATCCGCCCTCTTACGAGAACTGATTTTCGTTTGTCATTCGTGTCCGAAAAAGAACTGGCCAAAAACCGAAGATTTTCTTTATATTTTTATTTTTAATGACCTCTGATATCAAAATCGAGTAATTCCGAAAGCAAATCGCCGTATTTTTCTCTCCTATTATCTTCCCAACAAGTGATGGAATAGTAAGAATCTTTATTTGTTATAGAAAAATTATTAAATCTATAATTGCTTGAATGAATAAAATTAATATTTGCTGTTTCTTGTTTTCTTATCTCAATATAATCAAATTCGGAAATATAATGTTCATTCAATTCTTCTTCGCTTAAATCACTTTCAACAAGAATTGCACCCATATATTGCATACCATTTCCGTTGCCCGTTAGTTTGCCCGCTATTGAAATTGAATCTACCAACTTCGTATTTATCGGCAGCTCATAAGCGACTAAATCTTTTTCAACATTATCAGCAATTATGTTATTTGTGATAACAATGCCGATATATGAAATAATAGGTGAGACAATTAAAACACTCAATAGTACAACAAGTATTCGTTTTAATATTTTCATAAAATCACCAACCCTTAAGTGTATTATAGCAGAAAAGCGGTGGGGTGGCAATACTTATTACCGCTTACTTCTTACTTATTACTTCCCAAAGCCCCAAGGACGTTTGAGGTAAGAGTGAAGAGGTAATAGGTAAGAAGTAGGCCCCAAGAACTTATCGTCCTTCCGATTTTCTCTAATTTTTAATGTTAGGATTGCTTGAAAGAATTTTTTCTTTACATTCTTCCCAAGTACAATCTACAAACTTTGATTTATATAATCTAATAACGGCCTTAGCCTGTAGTTTCAAATAAATTCTTTCATCTTTTTCAACTATATCCAAAATGTCAGAATAGTTATATTTGGTTTCTGTTTTTTCTTCTTTAATAATAATCTCATCATCTGCAAAGCTAATTGTTCGTACCCAAGAATTTTTACCATAAGTTTGAGCAAATCTTTTGTACTGTTGTTTCGCAATCATTATATTCCAAAGAAAAGCACGATAAAAACTAAATAATGCAATTAATATGAAATAAAAAGCGTTAGTATACATATTTGCCACAATGGATAATATTGCAAAAACTAATGAGCCAACCAATAAAATACACCATACAATATAAAGCGCTAACCGTATCCCGCTATGATGACTTTCGTTGGTCCATTTTTTCAAAAGTGGCCAATCAATTATGTATTCATTTCTCATAAAACCAACTCCTTTTCTTTATTATAACACCAAAGCCAAAAAGCTGCAAGTATAAGTGATATTCTGTGCGTCGCACAGAGTGATATTTTCACTTCGTGAAAGTGATATTAAAACCTTGAGGTTTCAGTGATATTATATTCGCCTCTTAACTGCCCAAAGGGCAGTATCACTCGGATTTAGCCGAATATCACTGCGAAGCAATATAACTCGCCGAAGGCGAATATAACTAAAAAACTCTTGTTCTTTCGAACAAGAGTTTTTTCTGGGAGTTTTGAACTTAATGGCACGAATAAAATATGCATAAAAAACTAAATTTTTATCCAATTGGTTTAACCTTTATAATTTTTCTACCGTTACACAAAACTTCTCTCATAATGGTATCATCAGGAAAAGGAAGTTCAGTACAAAGGTCGAAATGATTTCCTTCTTTAACTGTGACATCACCCTCAACTTTTTCACATTTGAGCGAATTGCAAATAACATTTCCTTTTATTTTTTCTGCTTCAACATATCCGGTTACTTTTACTGTTCCACCACAATTTATATTACCTGTAAAATTACCGCCGCAAATAATATCCGCACCACCATTACAATCGCCTGATAAATGTCCACCAACTGTAATTTCATCACCAGCATTGCATGCACCGTTTAAATGTCCACCAATTACTACTTCGTCACCCGCATTACAACCACCGAATACCGAACCATTAATTGTAATGCTACACTCACTTTGTACACTTTTAGCATCACCAATAACTTCAAATGTAAATTTCTCTGTTAATTCATCCGTTACTTGCAAAATTTTTCTTCCAAGGCATACAACACCACGAATGACATTATCGTCATACCAAGGGAATTCAGAACAATGGTCATAATGAATCTCTGATTTTACCTCTCTAGAAAAGAGTTCATCAACATGGCATCCGAACAAATCCGCCATAGTAGGTAAAAATGATATGTCAGGGGCGGTTTTTGCGTTTTCCCATTTTGAAACTGCTTGAAAAGTTACACCCAACTCTTTTGCAAGCTCCTCTTGTGTTAATCCGCACTTCTTGCGGTATTTTTGTATATTAGCCGCTAAAACAATGTTTGTGTTATCCATCAAATCATCTCCTTTGCTGATATAATTATAAC
Organism: Clostridia bacterium; assembly: GCA_017382915.1. Classification (GTDB taxonomy): domain Bacteria; phylum Bacillota; class Clostridia; order Oscillospirales; family Acutalibacteraceae; genus UMGS1279. The sequence continues at coordinate 15,736 of JAFNZJ010000080.1, forward strand.
AGATAACGCAAAGGCAGACAATAAAATAAAAGTTGATATTTTTCAACCTGAGGTTGAAAGTGATATTCTGTGCTCTGCACATAGTGATATTTTCACTTCGTTAAAGTGATATTGAAACCTACGGTTTCAGTGATATTATATTCGCCTCCAAAACTCGCGAAGCGAATATCACTTGGACGAAGTCCAAATATCACTGCGGAGCAATATAACTCGCCGAAAGGCGAATATAACTGAAAAAACTCTTGTTCTTTCGAACAAGAGTTTTTTCTGTCTCTCCTGTTCGAAAAAGAACTGGTCAGAAACCCTTGATTTTACTGGGTTTTGCCCAGTTTTTCTTTACAAATTAATTATACCATAAAAAATAACTTTCCGCAATAAAAAAATGCAGAAAGTTATTTCATTTTATGTTACTTTTTTAAATTTATGCCGACTCTTCCTCAGGCGGAAACAGAGGCTCGACGATCTCTGCCCCACCTTTTATAAATATTCGCAAATTTAAATCCTTTGTCACCTGAATCGAATTAACAATTCGGTGAATAATGGCATCATCAAATTCCGTCATTACCGGTTTTAACTGCTTGGTGTAATTTTCAATTCGTTCAAGTTCTTCC
>JAFNZJ010000014.1 GCA_017382915.1 Clostridia bacterium
ATTTGAGGTGGCTATCATACCTGTATAGGGGTTAATGCTACCGGGTGCACCAACACCAATGGTATCAATATCATCCATTGTAAGACCGGCATCCTCAATTGCCATTTTGGCGGCAGTTGCCATATCATCACAAATTTCTTCTGCGGGGCGGGGTGCGTTGGTTTTCATTTTACCTCTGCCCACTATGTTAAAGTTTTCATCCACAACACCTACTGCAATGTTGGTGCCGCCTAAATCTATTCCTAAATGGTACATAATCTTATTCTCCCGGATTTTCGATTTATTTATAAACATCTACCTGCTCAGAGCTTTCACTCTCAATACCCTCATCAGCCATACCAAGCTTTTTAAGCAGGTCGTGAGCCGCATTGTAGCCCATTTTCTTTTGGCGGTTATTCATTGATGCAACCTCAATAATAACTGCAAGGTTTCTACCCGGTTTAACCGGTATAGTAAGGGACGGAATTGAAATGCCAAGTATTTCGGTGTTTTCATTTTCAAGTCCCATACGGTCGTAAACCTTTTCGGGGTTCCAAGGCTCTAAATTGATAATCATATCAATTTTTTCGGTAAGCTTAACGGCGCCCGCACCAAAAATACGGCTGGCGTTAATAATACCTATTCCGCGAAGCTCAATAAAATGCCGTATATTATCGGGGGCCGAGCCTACAAGCGATTTTGAAGAAACGCGCCTTAGTTCAACGGCATCATCGGCAATAAGGCGGTGACCGCGCTTAACAAGTTCAATTGCGGTTTCACTTTTACCTACGCCGCTTTCACCAAGCAGCAAAACACCTTCACCATATACTTCAACCAAAACACCGTGACGGGTAATGCGTGGTGCAAGCTGAACATTTAAAAATGAAATTATAGCCGCCATAAAGCCCGATGTAGAATCATTGGTGCGAAGAAGCGGTACGGCGTATTTTTTAGCCGCCTTTTGCATAGACTTTGGCACATCCAACCCGCGCGAGACAATAACAAGCGAAGGTGTGCGTGAAAAGAAGCTGTCCATACAAGCATCAAGCTCTTTTTCACTTAACTCACAAAGATAGCTTTCTTCACTTTTGCCAATAACCTGCACACGCTGGCTGTCGAAAAATTCATAGTAGCCTGCAAGCTGTAAGCCGGGGCGATTAACCTCTGCGCTGGATATTAAAATATCATCTGCGTTTTTTGGCAAACAAATGGTTTCAAGAGAAAACTCATTTATAATTTTTGCAAGAGAAACCGAAAAATCCGACTTCATAACATATCCCTCCTATTATACTATCTAATTATACTACTTTATTATACACTAAAACATTCTTTATGAAAAGAGTTTTTTTGAAAATAATACTATATTTTTGGATATTTGTTATCGTTTACAAAAACGCAAAAGCCAAAAATAATATCCCCTGCTTTATCTCTAAAGCAAGGGATAAAATATTTACGGATAATACGGGTTTGGTTTGAAAAACAATATAAACAAATCAAATATATAACCTATACCAAAAAGCCCACCTGTAAATATGTAAACTATGCCTAAAAGCACCCTACCCTCATAAAACTTATGAATACCTAGCGCGCCTAAAAATAGACACAAGAAAAACGAAATCCATTTATTTTTTGGTGTCATTTGCTATTTGTTTCACCTCAACTGTATAATCATCTGGAATTAAATGCGCAATTAAACCTTTGATTAAAGTTCCTGCCTGATTATCCGCCATTTCCATAGCTCCTAAACTTCCCGCCTCTTCTAATGCTTTTTTCTCGGCTAAAGCAATAGCTTTATTTGCATCCTCTTTTTCGTCA
>JAFNZJ010000081.1 GCA_017382915.1 Clostridia bacterium
ATATTATGTTGAAAGCGCAACACCGGTAATTACTGCAACGGGTTATTTAAAAAATGATGAACTTTCAAACGCACTTGTTTGCGGTATTGATGAAAATGCAAAAAGCGTTATTTCGGTTGAAACGGTAAATGGCAAAAAGATTTCAAAGAATGAGATTGACCTTAAAGCAAATGTTTGTGCTATTGATGAAAAAACTGCTAATATTCTTTTTAAAACACCAACTCCTATTGGCAAACAGTTGGATATTTTTATTGAAGGTAAAACTACTACCTTTACCGTCATTGGTACCGTTAAAGCCAGCAGCAGTTTGCTACAAACCTCGGTAGGGGATTTACTACCCAGCATTATATATGTGCCGTATACCACACTTCAGCAGTTAATAGGAAAGGCAGAAATAAGCCAAATTGCGGTTGATTTTTCATCTAAATACAGCAATGAATTTTGTATTGAAAGCATTAAAACCGCAGTGGGGGGTAACTTTGGCTCATATTTGAAGTTTGAAGACCTTAATAAACAGCGTGAAAGCTTAAACGGTATACTTGATATAATTACAACCGTTTTAAGGCTCATTGGCGGTGTATCACTTTTGGTATCGGGACTGGGTATTATGACCATAATGCTAATAACAGTTAAGGAAAAAACCAAAGAAATCGGTATTAAAAAATCTATTGGCGCCAAAAACAAAATTATATTATTTGAATTTATATTTGAATCTGCCGTTATATCGGGCATCGGTAGTATTATTGGTATAGTTCTTATGTTTTTTGCAACAGGTGTTGCCCGCATTATTTTCAATGTTGTTGTAAGTATTGATTTTTTAACCGTTTTTTTAACCGCTCTTATAGCAATTTTATGTGGTGTTTTGTTTGGTATTTACCCAGCCTTTAAGGCGGCAACACTTAATCCAATTGATGCACTTCGCAGTGAATAAGTTTTTTATCTTTTGCAAATATTTTTTGCAAAAGATTTACATAAAAAATGTTTATTAAAATTATTTTATGACAATACTTGATTTATCAAATGTTTTTCTTGACAAAGGGCGGTTTTATGGGTACAATTATTATTGGATATATCTATGCATTTGGCATATTTTAAGGTATTTTTTAAACACAGTAATTTACATATTTTTATAATAATTTTTACTATTTTCGGAGGTTATTTTTTAATGGCAAAAGAAAAAACTAAACTAAGCAGTGATACCCGCCATAAATCGGGTAATTCCGCCGTAAAGGGCACAACTGCTAAACGCCAGTCTAGTAATGCCTATAATAAAAAAAGTAAAGCTACTTCATCCGCTTCAAAACAAAAACAAGATTTGGGCCAAAAGAAAAGTAAAACATCACCTAAAAAACAAAAACCGCTAAAAATTGTTCCACTTGGCGGACTGGGTGAAATTGGTAAAAATATTACCCTTTATGATTATGATGGCGAAATGTTTTTGGTTGACTGCGGTATGACCTTCCCTGATGAGGAAACACCCGGTATTGATATTGTAATACCCGATTTTACCTATGTTGTAAATAATAGTGATAAAATCAAGGGTTTGGTAGTTACTCACGGTCACGAAGACCATATTGGCGCAATTCCTTATTTATTAAAACAGGTAAATTTGCCTATATACGGCACCAAGCTTACTATTGGCCTTATTGAGGCAAAACTGCGTGAGCATAAGCTTGTTAACACTGCAAAGCTAAATGTGGTAAAAGCGGGGGATACCGTTAATTTAGGCAAGTTTTCTATTGAACTTATTCATGTTAATCACTCAATACCCGATGCGGTGGCACTTGCAATTAAAACCCCTGCAGGCACTGTTATTCAAACGGGTGACTTTAAAATTGACACAACACCTATTGATTCACAGGTTATTGACCTTGGTCGTTTTGCTGAGCTTGGCAAACAGGGTGTTTTGGCATTACTTGCCGATTCTACCAACGCCGAAAGACCTGGTTATACCGCATCCGAAAGGTTGGTAGGTGAATCCTTTTCAACACTATTTAAAAAGGCCGAAAAGGAACGCATAATTGTTGCAACCTTTTCATCAAATATTCACCGCATTCAGCAAATAATCGATGAGGCATATCGTTGCGGTCGTAAGGTTGCGGTATCGGGCAGAAGTATGTTAAATGTTGTTAACATTGCATCAGAGCTTGGGTACCTTAATGTTCCTGAAAACCTTTTAATTGATATTGATATGATTAACCGCTATTTGCCTGAACAAATAGTTGTAGTTACCACAGGCAGTCAGGGTGAGCCACTTTCGGCACTTCACCGTATGGCCTTTGGTGACCACCGACAGGTTGGTATTGTACCGGGTGATATGATTATTATTTCTGCAACGCCCATTCCCGGTAATGAAAAACTGGTTAATAAGGTAGTTAATGAGCTTATGAAGCAGGGCGCTACCGTTGTTTATGAAAAAATGTACGATGTGCATGTTTCAGGTCACGCCTGCCAGGAAGAATTAAAGCTTATGCTTAATCTGGTAAAGCCTAAATATTTTATTCCTGTCCACGGTGAACAAAAGCACCTTTATAAACACGCTATGCTTGCCAAAACTATGGGCCTTGCCGATGAAAATATTATGATAACCAATATTGGCAACACCATTGAACTTTCACAAAAACAAATCCGCCTTGCTGAGGTTGTTCAGGCAGGTCGCGTTTTGGTTGACGGACTTGGTGTTGGTGATGTTGGAAATATTGTTTTACGCGACCGTAAGCACTTGGCTGAAGATGGTGTTATTGTAGTGGTAATGACCATGGATTCAGCAACCCATGAGGTTGTATCGGGGCCTGAGGTTATTTCACGCGGTTTTGTTTATGTTCGTGAGTCGGAAGAACTTATGGAAGAGGTAACAGAAGCCGCTTGCAAGGCAATAGAAGCCTGCTATCTTGCAAATGTTCACGACTGGAACACAGTTAAAATGCGTGTGCGTGACAGCGTTTCAAAATTCCTTTATGAGCGCACCCGTAGAAGTCCTATGATACTTCCCATTATTATGGAGGTATAATTTTTAATACCGAGGGGGTCTGTATTGTGTTTAAAAAGCTATGGAACTTTAATGCGTTATATATAACTCTGCTTTGCTTTGCCGCAGTGCAGACCGTTGCTTTTTACTTTACTAATAAGACATTATTTTACATTTCACTAGGGTTATTTGTTGTTCTTGCAATTATTACTTTTGTTAGAATATTCAGCGTCAATAAACGCGTTAGGGATTTAATCCGTTCAATAAATGATGACCTTGATAATACGGCATCAAACTCATTAACCGCATTTAATTTGCCGGTTTTAATAGTGTCTGATGAAAATGAAATTATTTGGTTTAATAGCCGCTTTACCGAAAAGGTAAATGCCGATGCCGATTTATTGGTAGGCAAAAACATAGCCGAGGTTATCGGTGATACTTCGGTTGCAGAATTAAGCGATAAACATATTACTACTGCTTGCTATAACAATAAAATTTTTGATGTTTATGAAACAACCCATAAAACTATGTCAACAACACAAAGAATATTATGCTTTGTTGACCTTACAAAGCTTAGAAAAACTGCATCTGAATATAAACTAAGCAGACCGGTTGTTGCCTTTATTGCGATTGATAATTTAGACGACTTAACCCACAATATGCGTGATAGTGAGCGCAACAATGTTAGTTCAAAAATTCAAACCGTCCTTGAAGATTGGTTTTCAACCTCTAACGGTATCAGCCGCAAAATATCGGGCGAAAGATATTTATTTATGTTTGAAGAGCGTGATTTAATTTTATTCACCTCAACCAAGTTTGATATTTTACAAAAAGTTCGCTCAATTGATTTCGGTGACAGGGGTAAGGCAACCATTTCAATAGGTATTGGTTGCGGTTATAATTATCGTGAGTGTGAAGAACAGGCCACCCAAGCACTTGATATGGCTTTGGGTCGTGGCGGTGACCAGGTTGCCATTAAAAAGCGTGATAATACCTTCCAGTTTTTTGGTGGCATTTCGGGTGCTAATGAAAAGCGTACCCGTGTTCGCACCAGAGTTGTAGCTTCTGCTCTTTTAGAGCTTATCAATAATAGTGACCGCGTTATTCTTATGGGGCATAAATTTGCTGATTTAGACTGTTTTGGTGCTGCTTATGCTCTTTGTTCGGCAATTAAAACGCATACCGGTACACCCGCCACAATTGCCATAAATAAGCAAACGACGTTATCTGCACCATTATTCCAAAGAATTACATCACTTGGCGCTGATTTAATGATTTCTGATTATGCATCGCTTACCGGCACCATAACCAGTAAAACTCTTTTAATTGTTATTGATACACATCGCCCATCAATGCTTGAGTATCCTGCGCTTTTAAATGAGGTTGGCACGGTGGCGGTTATTGACCATCACCGCAAATCGGTTGACCACATTGCAAATGCTGTAATTTTTTACCATGAAACTTCAGCATCATCTGCTAGCGAAATGGTTTGTGAGCTTTTGCAGTATATTAGTGAAAAATCGGTTGGTAAACCACAGGCAGAGGCAATGCTTGCCGGTATAGTTCTTGATAGTCGTAACTTCTGTATGAACACAGGTGTCCGCACCTTTGAGGCATCGGCATTTTTACGCAAAAAAGGCGCCGACCCAGTTGCGGTAAAAAAGATGTTTGCCGATTCATTAGACCACCACAAAATTAAAAATGCGGTTATCGCCACTGCAGAACAATATAAAAATTATGCTATTGCAGTTAATGATGCATCGGGCGATGATGATGAAAGGGTTCGCATTATTTCGTCACAGGCTGCCGATGAAATGCTTAATATTTCAGGCGTTAAGGCATCGTTTGTTATTTTTGCTATTGATGAGCAAATAATTATATCCGCCCGTTCGTATGGTGACATTAATGTTCAACTTATTATGGAAAAACTGGGCGGGGGAGGTCACCGTACTATGGCGGCCTGCCAGCTTGATAATACTGATATTGATACAGCAAAGAATATGCTGTTAAATGCTATAAAATATCATGAGGAGGAAGTTTAATTATGAAGGTTGTTTTATTAGCAGATGTTAAAGGTCACGGTAAAAAAGGTGAGCTTTGCAATGTTTCTGACGGATATGCGCGTAACTTTTTGTTCCCTAAAAAACTAGCGGTAGAGGCTAATTCAACCGCAATGAATGAGCTTAAAAATCGTGAGGAGTCCAAGGCACACCACATTGCCGAAGAGAAAAAAGCGGCCGAGGATATTGCCACTAAATTAAATGGTGGACAGGTTGTAATTACTGCAAAGGCCGGCGCTTCGGGTAAACTTTTTGGTGCGGTAACCTCAAAGGAAATTGCGGTAGCAATTAAAGATACCTACGGCATTGAAATTGACCGCAGAAAAATGAATGTAGCAGACATTAAGCAATTTGGCGAATATACCGCTGAAATTAAGCTTTATAGTGGTATTTCAGCAAAAATCAATGTTATTGTAAAGGAATAATTCTTTATGGAAACAAATAACAGTTTTGAAATTTTAAGTGAGGGTAGAATGCCCTTTTCGGTGGAGGCAGAGCAGTCTGTTTTAGGTTCAATTATTATTGAGCCAAGTTGCCTTAATATTGCCCAAACCGCACTAAAGGCTGAATATTTTTACATAGAACAGCATCAAAAAATATATGAAACCCTTACAAGAATGTTTGAAACCAACATTAAAATTGATTTTATTACACTTCTTGAACAACTTAAAACCGAGGGTGTATATGATGATGCGGGCGGTAAATCTTATTTAACCCAGCTTGTTCAGTGTGTACCTACTACGGCCAACCTTGAAAACTATATTGCAATAGTTAAGGACCGTTATACCGTTAGGGCACTTATGAAGGCGGCTCAAAGCATTATTAAGGACATCAATGAAAATGCTATTGATTCGCGACACCTATTGGATGATGCCGAACAAAAGATTTACGACATAAGACAGGGCAGAAGTGTTAGTGACCTTGTAAATATTAAGGATGTTATTTACGGTGAAACCTATGACCGCTTAATTAAGGTTTCTGACCCCGCCACCCACGATGATTATGTTGGTATACCTTCGGGTCTTGCAGAGCTTGATAAAACCCTTACAGGTCTTAATAAATCAGACCTTATTATAATCGGTGCCCGTCCCGGTATGGGTAAAACCTCATTTGCCCTTAATATTGCACGCAATGTTGCAGTAAATGGCGGTAAGCGTGTTTGCTTTTTCTCGCTTGAAATGTCACGCGACCAGCTTGCACAACGCCTACTTTCTAATGAGGCAGCTATTGAAAGCAGTCACCTTAGGGATTCGCAGCTTATGACCAAGGATGAGTGGGAGCGTTTGGCCCATGCAGCTGAACAGCTTTCAAAAACCGATATGTATTTGGATGAAACACCTTCAATAACCGTTCCTGAAATGAAGGCCAAGCTTCGCCGCCTTGGTAATGTTGATTTGGTTATAATTGACTATTTAGGCTTAATGAGGTCGGCCACCACCAAGGAAAACCGCGTTCAAGAGGTTTCAGATATAACTCGTAACCTAAAAATTATGGCAAAGGAGCTTAAGGTGCCGGTTATTGCCTGTGCACAGCTTAGCCGTGGCACCGAGGTAAAGGGTAAATCGCACAAACCGCAGCTTTCAGATTTGCGTGAATCGGGCTCAATTGAGCAGGATGCTGATATTGTTTTATTCTTATATCGTGAAAAGTATTATGATACTGAAGAAAACATTGATGACCCTGAGCAGGTTAGTGACCCAAATAAGGCAGAGTGTATTGTAGCTAAAAACCGTCACGGTGAATGTAAAACAATTCCCCTGCATTGGGACGGTCAGTTTACCCGCTTTACCGCACCTACTAATATTTATGATAATCAATAAAGCTAATATCCTTTCGGTGCTTGGAGCCTTACCGTTTGCACCTAAAAAGGTGTGTGTTGCGCTTTCGGGCGGGGCAGATTCGGTTTGCCTGTTACATATTTTAAAGCAGGTTTATTCAGGTACAGATGTCAGCCTATCGGCTGTTCATATTAACCACTGCCTTCGCGGCAAGGAAGCGGACAACGATGAAGCCTTTTGTGTAAAGCTTTGCAATGAACTTAATGTGCCGATTACCGTACATAAAATTGATGTTAAAAATTCGGCACAAAAAGGTGAAAGCATTGAGCTTGCCGCCCGCAGAATTCGTTATGAGGTTTTTGATACCATTGATGCAGACTTTATTGCAACGGCACATAATGCAAACGATTCGCTGGAAACATTTCTTATAAATTTTTCGCGCGGTACAGGGCTAAAAGGTCTTACAGGTATACCCATTGTTAGAGATAGGTTTATAAGACCGCTAATAAAATGCTCAAGGGATGAAATTTTAGCCTATATAACTGATAATGGTTTGAGTTATGTTACCGACAGTTCAAACCTTACCAATGAATATACCCGCAATAAGTTTCGCCACAATGTTGTGGAACCTTTAAAGGAAATAGCACCTGAAATTGTTTCGGTTGCTACCCGCAATATGGAACAGTTAGGTCTTGATAATGATTTTATTGAAGCATCGGCCAATGAACTGTTCACTGCCGCTTTTAATGAAGGTAGAGGACTTAAAACAGAGCTGCTTTTGGCATCTCACAGGGCGGTTGCAGGTCGCGTTTTAATAAAATACGCTAAAATGCTCACAAATAGGGCGCCTGACAGTTTTCACATCAATTTAATATTAGATATTTGCCGCAGTAAAAACGCCTCTCAACAGCTTTTTGATGGCTATACAGTTATGGTGAATAGGGGATATTTTCATATTGAAAAGTCCTTTGATTTTAAACTTTTGGTTAATACCGAAGTAGTATCTGCCGAAAACTTTAAAAATCAACTTAAAATTAACAAATTGTTATTAAAAAATTCAATAGACTATGATAAAATAGTTGGCAAGTTAGTAATTCGCACCCGACTTTCAGGTGATACTCTGCGTCCGCTTGGTCGCGGATTATCAAAACCTTTAAGAAAACTGCAAAATGAAGTTGGACTTGAAAAAAGTTTAAGGGATTTTGCACCGGTTGCGGTCGATGATAACGGCCCGTTTTGGAGCTATGAGCTTGGCATTGATGAGCGTATGTCTATTGATGAAAACACAAAAAATATACTAATTTTTAATGTTTACAAGCAACAAAACGGGGGAAATTAAAAATGCCAATGAAAAAAGATATTGAAAAGGTTTTGTTCAGTGAAGAACAAATCGCACAAATAGTTGACCGCCTTGGTGCAACCATTACTAAGGATTATGAGAATAAAAACCTGCTTTTGGTGGGCATACTAAAGGGCTCGGTTATATTTATGGCAGATTTAATGCGTAAAATCAATTTGCCCTGCAAAATTGAATTTATGGCGCTTTCTTCATATGGTGCATCCACCCGCTCAAGTGGCGTTGTACGCATTATTAAAGATTTGTCAATTGACATTGAGGATTATGATGTTTTAATTATTGAAGATATTTTAGATAGCGGTAACACACTTTCTAAGCTTAAAGCAATGTTAGAACTGCGTAATCCAAAATCACTTAAAATTTGCGCCTTCTTTGACAAACCCGAAAGGCGTACTGCCGATATTAAAGCCGATTATATTGGTGCTGAAATTCCTGATGAATTTATTGTTGGCTATGGTCTTGATTTTACTGAAAAATATAGAAATTTACCTTATGTTGGTGTAATCAAGCCTGAATTATATAACTAGTTTTTAAAATGGACGTGTATGAATTTGAGTAGTAAACTTAAAAACATTATTATTTACATCACAATTCCCATAATACTGTGCGTGGGCGCATTTGCCATTTTAAAGGCAACCGAGCCTGCCGACCAAACAAAGTATTATGAAATTGTTGAAATGGTTTATGATAATGAAATTTCTTCATTTGAAATAAATATGTATAGCGGCGAATTGAAGTATGTAAAGCGTGCCGACGGTAAAACCTATCGTTACACACTTGCAGACCCCTATATTTTCCGCGATGATGTTAATGATTTTGTTTTAGAGCATAACAAAAAGGCCGAAAAAGAGGAAGATAAAATTATTTTCCACCAAGAAAGAGGCAATGAAACTGCCTGGCTTTCTAATTTACTGCCAACCGTTTTGGTGATTGGCGCAGGCGTTGTTTTAATGATTTTAATGATGCGCAAAATGAACCAGACTATGGGCGCAGATAAATCACTTTCGTTTGGTAAGGCTAAGTTTAAAAAGGCTGACGATAAGCGCAAAACCACCTTTGCCGATGTGGCGGGTGCCGATGAAGAAAAGGAAGAAATGCAGGAGCTGGTTGACTTTTTAAAATCGCCTGCAAAGTTTAATGAGCTTGGCGCCAGAATTCCTAAAGGTGTTTTACTTGTTGGTCCTCCCGGTACAGGTAAAACCTTGCTTGCAAGGGCGGTTGCGGGTGAAGCTAACGTACCTTTCTTTTCAATATCAGGCTCTGACTTTGTTGAAATGTTTGTAGGTGTTGGTGCTTCGCGTGTTCGTGATTTGTTTGAGCAGGCTAAAAAATCAGCCCCCTCAATTGTATTCATTGATGAAATTGATGCTGTTGGTCGTCAGCGCGGCGCAGGTCTTGGCGGTGGCCATGATGAGCGTGAGCAAACCCTTAACCAGCTTTTGGTTGAAATGGATGGCTTTGGCGCGAATGAAGGCGTTATAGTTATTGCGGCAACCAACCGTCCTGATATATTGGACAGAGCTTTACTTCGTCCCGGCCGTTTTGACCGTCAAATAACTGTAAATTACCCCGATGTTAAGGGCAGAGAAGAAATACTAAAGGTACACGCAAGGGGCAAGCCACTTGGTCCGGATGTTAGCCTTAAAACCATCGCACAGTCTACTGCGGGCTTTACGGGTGCTGACCTTGAAAACCTTTTAAACGAGGCCGCTTTGCTTGCAGCAAGGCAAAACCTTAAGGCTATTACACAGCCCAATATTGAAGAGGCTACCATTAAGGTTGTAATGGGTACTGAGAAAAAGTCACACGTTATTAAAGACCGCGATAAGTTAATTACCTCATACCATGAGGCAGGTCACGCAATTGTTTCATACCATTTGGATACCCAAGACCCCGTTCATCAAATTTCAATTATCCCACGTGGTATGGCGGCAGGTTATACAATGTATATTCCTACCGAAGAAAAAGGCCATATTTCAAAGCGCTACCTGTTAGAGGAAATTTGTTCAATGCTTGGCTGTCGTGCGGCAGAGGAAATTACCCAGTCTGATATTTGCACAGGTGCTTCAAATGATATGCAGCGCGCTACCGAAATTGCACGCAAAATGGTTACCAAATACGGTATGAGCGATAAGCTTGGTCCCGTAACCTACGGTACCGATAATAACGAAGTCTTCCTTGGCAGAGATTTTTCATCAACCCCCAACTATTCAGAAAAAATTGCTGCTGCTATTGATGAAGAAATCAATACAATTATTTCAACTCAATATTCAAAGGCTGTTGAAATTCTTAAGGGTGATATTTCAAAGCTTCACCTTATCGCTAAAGAACTTTATACCAAAGAAAAAATTAGTGGCGAAGAATTTTCAAAGCTTATGGAACAGAGCGAAGATAATCTTCAAATTGAAGCTGAATAATATTTTAAAGGCAGTACCTTTTGGTACTGCCTTTTTAGTAAAAATAAATATCCACCCGCATAGCGGGTGGTTTTTCATTTTCGGGCATAGCCCTAATGTTACTGGCTACGCACAAGTGCGTTTGCGTATTGGCCTGCCAGCCACGCAACTATTACCCGCCACACATAAATGTGTCGTTTCG
>JAFNZJ010000082.1 GCA_017382915.1 Clostridia bacterium
ATCCAGCAACTCTTTTAATACCAGGGAAAGTTTTGCCTTAAAATATGTGTCAAGAAACTCTCTGGTGTCTACCCCCTCAAAAGTTTCTGTCAACTTAAATACTTGGTTGCCGATTATATCTTTCTTTTGTGCAACAGCATGAGGCTGAAACCTTTGAACAAAGGTACCAAAATGTAAAGAATAAATATAAAATCAAAAAATCGGCAAAAATAAAGGGCAAGTCTGTTCTTTTAATTGATGATATTAAAACCACAGGTGCCACCTTAAGTGAATGTGCCAGAGAGTTAAAACTTGCAGGCGCAAAAACCGTTATCGTGGCATCGGCACTGACCATTCCGTCTAAAAAAAGAAAAGAAAAAATAAACAATTGAAATTTATAAGCTAAAGCAGTACAATATAAATATAGATATTTGAAAGTAGGGTTGCTTAAATGGCCACCAATATTGCAATAGATATAGGAACATCAAAAACCGTTTTATCATCGGGCAGTAAAATTGTGCTTGAACTGCCAAGCGTTGTAACGGTTGATACCGATACTAGAGAGCCCATATATTTTGGCGAAAAGGCATTTGAAACCATAGGCCGCACGCCAGATAGCCTAACCTGTGTTTTTCCAATACAGCGTAGTGTTATTGCCGATTATGATGTGGCAGAAAGTATGCTTAAGGAATATATGACCGCCGCGTTTGGCAGTCGTATTATTAAACCAAAGGTTATGGTTGTTATGCCAAGCGGCGTTACCGCTATGCAGCACCACTCTGTGGCCGATGTTGTGGAAGCGGCGGGCGGTCGCAACGCCGAAACTATTGAGGCACCGCTTGCCATTGCGGTGGGGCTGGGTATTGATTTAGACCAGCCAAAGGGCAGTATGATAATTGATATGGGCGCAGGCACCACCGATGCCGCAACCCTTTCAATGGGCGGTATTGCCGCCTGCGATTCAATACCTGTTGCATCGCGCGATTTTGATGAGGAAATTGTAAAATATGTAAGGCGTAAATATAACATTTTAATTGGTCTTGCCACGGCAGAGCAGATTAAAATGAAGGTAGGCACCGCAATGCCGCACACCCTTGAGGTGGCAATTGCGGTAAAGGGTCGCCATTTGCAAACGGGTTTGCCCACCACCTTTGAAATAACCTCAAGTGAGGTTTATGACGCCATTAACGAAAAGTGTTATAGTATTATTAGCGGCATACGCAAGGTTATTGAAAAAACTCCACCCGATTTGGTGGCAGATATCATGACCGAGGGTATATATTTAACGGGTGGCGGTGCGCTGCTTAGCGGTTTTAATAAGCTGCTTGAAAATTGTATTGGCACCAAGGTTCATATGCCGCCTGACCCACTGCACACCGCAGTTAACGGCGCCGCCGCGGCACTTAATATGCCTGAGGTACTTAAAAATGTTGATTATCAGTACCGCGCCATACAAGAACTTAAAATTGAGGGTTAGTAAATGGCTAAAGAAAAAAAGCAACCAACCAACTGTGAGCAGTGCGCCTATTTTGTTTATGATGATGAGTATGACTGTGATGTCTGCTCTATAAATTTAGATGAGGATGAATTTATAAGATTTATGAGCAGCTCTGATTATAACTGCCAGTATTTTAAGTTTTACGATGAGTATAAAATGGTCCGCAAACAAAATTAGGAGTTTTTTATGACAAAAATACTGTTTTTATGCCACGGCAATATATGCCGTTCACCAATGGCTGAATATGTTATGAAGCATTTAGCTTTGGGTAGGGCGGATATTTATATTGAGTCCAAGGCTGTTTCAAGTGAAGAAATAGGCAATTCCATTTATCCAAAAGCCGCCGCAACCCTTAAAAAATACGGCATACCCTTTGGTAATCACCGTGCCCGCCGAATTGAAAGGCAGGATTATAATAACTTTGATTACATTATTGTAATGGAGCAATACAATCTGCCCCGCCTTTTTAACATAATAGGTGATGATGTGGATAATAAGGTTTATAGATTGCTTGATTTTACCGAAACTGCGGGCGATATTGAGGACCCGTGGTATACAGGCAATTTTGATAAGGTTTTTGAACAAATTACAAAGGGCTGTAAAGGGCTTATACAAAAAATAGGTTAAATAAAAATAGGTTGTCTGGTAGACAACCTATTTTTTTATTACAATAAGTCTATTAAATTTTTATGGCTTTTAAAAATTTCATCAAATTCCTTATAGGCGCTACTGTAAACTTCAATTAAATAATCGCCATTATATCCGTGGGCTTCAAGGTCTTTAATCAGCGACTTAAAATCAAAGTTACCCTTTGTGGGTAGCAGGCAGTCCCCGGCGGGGGAATGGTCGGAAATATGCACATGGCTTATTTTATAGTCCATAGCATCCAGTATTTCGGGCACAGTATAGCCTGCGCGCACCGACTGTTTTATATCAAGTGTAAAACTAATATCATTACCCAAAATGCTAACCATATCACGCAAAAATTCGGGGTCAGCACTACGAAAACCGTTTACATTTTCCTGCAAAAGTTTAACACCATAGGTTTTGCCAATATCGGCCAAAGCCATAAACCTTTCACAGTACCCCTCAACCGGCAGCTTGCCGGTTGGTTTATCACCGTGTAAATTTATATATTTAGCACCAAGTGCCGCCGCCATTTCAAAATACCTGCAAAAATCATTTTTGCTATCCTCAAAGCGGCGCTCATATTCTGAAAAAATCATATAAGGCTCGGCAAAGGACTGCATTGGGTGGATAGCGGTGATTTTAAGGTCACTGCCCCTTATAATGTCAAGAATATAATCGGCAAAGGATGGTTTAAGCTCACGCGGGGCATTTACAAAAATTTCGGTTGCTTTTATACCCTTTTCGGCTAAAAGGGCTATTGCGCGCTCGGTTTCAAGGGGGTAAAAGCTTGCGGTGGAAATACCTATGCTCATAGTGAAAATTCTCCTAAATTGGCATAAATGGTTTTATTGGTGGTGTAAATAACCATACCGGGTTTCGCCCCGTTTGGTTTTTTAACATATTTAACGGGGGTGTAATCTACCGGCACCTGATTTGAATTTTTAGCCTTTGAAAAATATGCGGCAAGGTTTGCGGCATAAAGCAGGGTATCATCATCGGGCTCCTTGCCGTTTGTAATTAAAATAACGTGTGAGCCGTGAATGTTTTTGGTGTGAAACCATAAATCATTTTTTGATGCCATTTTGGTGGTTAGCATATCATTTTGCAGGTTGTTTTTACCCACCATAATTTCAAACCCGTTTTTAGAAAATATATAAGGCTTACTATTTATTTTCGCTTTTTTGTTGTTTGTACTACGGGTAATGTAGCCACCCTCAGTAAGCTCGGCTCTGATTTCGGCCAGTTCATAAACCTCGGTAGCGCTTTGCAGTTCAAAAAGAACAGAATCTAAATATTCCTTTTCGGTCTGGCACTGAGCTATAAGCTCGCCCAAGGTTTGTTCTGCCGTGCAGGCCTTTTTATATTCTTTAAAATATTTGGCGGCATTAGCGGCGGGGGATAGGGCAGAGTTAAGTGGTATTTCCAAAGTGTTGCAGTTGTCATAATAATTTTCAACCACTGCCTTGGTGGCGCCCTTTTCAATTCTATAAATATTTGCCTTTATAAGCTCACCATAAATTCTAAAATGCTCACGGTTTGCAGATTTTTTAAGCTCATCCTGCCTGATGGCAAGCTTTTTATCATTGCGGGCAATAAGGTTTTTAATTTTTTTAAGCAAATCTGCCTTACTATTTTCCAAACGACGGGCTTTATCCTTTTCACCGTAAAAGCCTTCAAGCAGGTCTGAAAAGCTAGTACACCTTTTAACCTCGGCAAGGTTGCCATACTGCTTAATGGGTAAAAAGCTGTAATCCTTTGGTTTGCCATCTAAATAAATAACATAAGGCTCACCGCCGTCTAAAACAACCTTTTTAAGCTTTAAAAGCTCATTTAAAAGGCTATCATAATTGGTGGCAGACACCAAACTGTCGCAGTCACCGGTAAGGATAAATGCCATCTCACGGCAAATAAGCGGAGAAATACCCGCAACATTTTGTAAAATAGCGTCACTAAGCTTTGCCGTTTCAAAGTCCATAATGTTTTTTGTGGCCGCGTTAAGGTCGCCCAGCAAAAGGTCAACCTTTGCGCCGTTTTCGGGTAGGGAGTATTTAGCACCCGGCTGAATAAGGCGGTCAAGCGATTCAATATCACTGCGCCTTGCCGAATCTAAAATGCGGCCGTTACTGTCCACCAAAATCAAATTGGTTTTATGGCCTAAGAATTCAATTATAAGGGTGTTAATAACTCGGTCGCCCATTTCATTTGTGGACTGTATGCTAAATTTAATAAGTCTTTCGGCGCCAAAGCCATCAACACTTAATATCCTGCCCGATGCCAAATGTTTTCTAAGCAGCATACAAAACATAGGTGGGCTTGCAGGGTTATCAAAAACCGTTTCTGTAAAGCTTATTCTTGGACTTTCAGGGGATAGTGAAATAAAAAGCTTTTTATTAAAGCCCTTACCCCTAAGGGCAAAAACAAACTCATTTTTTGCGGGTATATGAATTTTATCAATATGACAGTTTTGGGCGGCATTAAGCTCATGCCGCAGGCAAGCGATAAATGAACCGTCTAACGGCATTTGCTTTTCACCCCTTTTAAAATTTATTCTTCCTTAGAATCTACTTTTGCCTTTTGCTTTTTTAATCGGTGCTTTACTGAGCGCTTTTTAGAATTACTCTCCCAAGGTTTATATTCCTCTAAAATAGTTTGCCACTGCTCCTCATTTATATCGGTAGCGGTAAGGGAGTATTTTTTGTAAATAAGTTCGGCAAGCTCGGTAGTGCCTTTTTTATCTTTATAAAGCTGACGAAAATGAAGAAGTGATGATACTATACAGCAAAAAGAAAGTATGGCAAGCGGTATTATGTGGTTGTTTGCCAAGGTGTTTTCAGTTTTATCAAAAATTTGACCCGAAAGGGTTAAGATGATTGCCACGCTGGAGCCAAGGCAGAAAAATAGTTGAAGCAGTGGCTTTTTAAACCATATACATACCTCAGATAAAAATAAGAAAAATGCCGAAATTGAAACCAATGTAATGGATGATTTAAGGTTTTCAATTTCAATTTTTTGGTGGGGCTCAATATTACCCATATTTGCTAAATGGGCCTGCATTTGACCTACGGCACCAAATATGTACATCAGATTTATAACTGTGCAGGCAATAAGCATAACAAAAAATGACCAGCGAAAAATTCTGTAAAGGGTATCCTTTGTGGTGGTGTACATACCGCCGTCCTTGCTTTGCTTTTTGCGAAGATGCATAAGTAAAATATTATTAGCGTTTAGGTTTTTATTGTTCTTTTTCATACTCATCTTCTTTTCATAAAATATATTTATTTTAGTATAACACCTAAAGCAAAAATTTTCAACACAACCATTGTAAAAATAGATAAAATGTTATATAATAAAGGTTGGTTATTTTTATAGTGGAGGTGTTATAATGGGTCCTGCCAGATTTGGTATGAATAATGATAAGCTTAAAGAGCCGTTACCTAAAAATATTAAAGAGGTACCGGGTTATTTAAAGCGCCTTGTTTTAAAGTTTTTTAAAAGACTAATATACATATTCCGCCTGGTGTGGGATACATCACCCTGGATACTTATATTTTTGCTTTTAATTGCAATTATAAATGGTTTACTACCGGTAGTTACCGCCTGGGTTGCGGCCGATTTGCTTAACATATTGGCGGCCGCCTTTGTTGCCGCAAAAAACGGCACAGAAATTGCCTTTAGTGGTATTTTATGGCTTTTAATTTTGCAGTTTGGTTGTATACTTTTTAAAAGCCTTATAAGTCATATAAATTCAATGGTTGTAAGAATTTCGGGTGAAATGGTTACCAATCATGTAAAGGTTATGATGATGAATAAGGCAAAAACGGTTGACCTGCAAAGCTTTGATAAAACCGATTTTTATGAACGGCTTGAAAATGCCCAGCGTGAGGCAACCGTCCGCCCAATTCAAATTATAAATGCCACCTTTGCATCGGTCAGCACGGTTATTAGTATGCTGTCCTTTGTGGCAATTTTATTTACAGTTAGTCCTTGGGCACCGCTTTTTATAGTGGCACTTGCTCTGCCATCAGCATTTATAACCTATCTTTACCGCAAAAAATCATTTAACTATGTGCGTATGCGTTCAAAGGACCGCCGCCAGTTAAATTATTATTCCGGCCTTATGACCAATAAGGATATGGTTAAAGAAATTCGCATTTTTGGTCTTTCTGATTTGTTTATTAAGCGCTATGGCAAAACCTTTAAAGAGTATTTTAAAGGTCTTAGAAAGCTTTATTTAAAAGAAGGCTTTTGGAATATGTTTGTTTCACTGCTTTCGGCCTTGGCGCACTGCGTAGTTTTTGCATATGTTGCCTTTAGGGTGTGGCGCGGTAATCTGCAGGTCGGTGATTATTCACTTTATACCGGCGCACTTAATTCAATAACCAGCGGTGTAAATAATCTTATTTCATCCACTTCCACCGTTTATGAGGGCACACTGTTTATTGACAACCTTATAACCTTTATGGATGAAAAACCCACCATTTTGGTGGATGACAATGTAAATGCAAAGGTCAACCGCCATATACCCCATAAAATTGAGTTCAAAAATCTTTCCTTCCGTTACCCCGGTACCGAAAGGGATGTTATTAAAAATCTTAACGCCGTTATTGAGGCGGGCAGCACCGTTGCGCTGGTTGGTGTTAACGGCGCGGGTAAAACTACCCTTATAAAGCTTATTACCAGACTTTACGACCCAACCGAGGGTGAAATTTTACTTGACGGTAAAAATATTAAAGAGTATGAGCCAAACGACCTTTATAAAATATTTGGCATAATATTCCAAGACTTTGGCAAGTACGCCGTAACCGCCGCCGAAAACATAGCCTTTGGTGAGGTTGATAAAAAAGCAACCGAGCAAAATATTAAGCAGGCGGCAGAGCAAAGCAATGCCGACAGCTTTATAGATAAGCTGCCGCGCGGCTATGCCACCCCTCTTATGCGTTATTTTGAGGATGACGGTATTGAGCTTTCGGTAGGTCAGTGGCAAAAGCTTTCAATAGCAAGGGCGTTTTACAGCGATTCTGATATTTTAATATTGGATGAGCCTACCGCATCGCTTGATGCCATTGCCGAGCAGGAGATTTATAACCAGTTTGATGAACTGCGTAGGGATAAAACCACCATTTTTGTTTCGCACCGACTTTCATCCGCCACCACTGCCGATATAATTTTCGTGCTTGATAATGGTGTGCTGGTTGAATGTGGCTCCCACGCGGAGCTTATTAAAAAAGGCGGTCTTTACCATAAGCTTTTCACAACCCAAGCAGGTCGATATTTAGATAATAAGGAGTAATAGCTTTGTACACATTAAAATTAAAACCCGCGTTAAAGGATTATCTTTGGGGCGGCAGGCGTTTGGTTAATGAATATAATATAAATACCGATTTAGAAAAGGTTGCTGAAGCCTGGGTGCTTTCCACCCATAAGGATGGCCCATCGGTGGTACTTAATGGTGAATATGAAGGTAAAACCTTGGCCGAGGCTGTAGATGCCTTTGGTGCCGACTGCTTAGGCGAAAATGGTAAAAAAATTAGCTATTTTCCAATTCTAGTTAAGCTTATTGATGCTAAGGATGACCTTTCTGTTCAGGTGCACCCCAATGATGAATACGCCCTTCGTGTGGAGGGTGAGTACGGCAAAACCGAAATGTGGTATGTAGTTGACTGTGAGCCGGGCGCAACCCTGTACTACGGCTTTAAGCATAATATAACCAAGGATGAATTTTGCAAGCGAATTAAAGATAACACCATAACCGATGTTTTAAATAAGGTTTCGGTTAAAAAGGGCGATGTTTTCTTTATGCAGGCAGGCACTATTCATGCCATAGGCAGTGGAATACTGATTGCCGAAATTCAGCAAAACTCCAACACCACCTACCGTGTATCCGATTACGGTCGTTTGGGTGCCGATGGTAAGCCAAGACCATTACATATTGAAAAAGCAGTGGAGGTTACAAATCTAACCCCGCCACCCGAATATAAAAATCTACCCAAAAATGTTTTGGCAGAATGTGATTATTTTAAGGTTAAGATTTTCAGTACAAAGGATGTAAGAAAAATTGTTGTAGATGACAGTTCGTTTTCATCACTTCTTTGCCTTGAGGGTGAGGTTAGCTTTGACGGTATTACCCTTACTAAGGGTGAAAGCGCCTTTATACCCGCAAATAAGGGAGAGATAACCTTTAGCGGTGATGCAACAATTATTGAAAGCAGGGTGTAACTGTGAGCATTTTAAACATTGTTTTGGTGGAGCCTGAAATACCCCAAAACACCGGCAATATTGCCCGCACCTGTGCCGCAACAGGGGCAAGGCTACATATAGTGGAGCCTATGGGCTTTAAGCCGGATGATAAGCAGCTTAAAAGGGCAGGTCTTGATTATTGGCACCTTTTAGACATAACCTATTATAAAAATCTTGATGATTTTTTTGAAAAAAATAGTGGCGGCAATTTTTATTTTTTCACCACCAAGGGCAGAACGGTTTATTCTGATGTCAGTTACCCTGATAATGCCTATATCTTTTTTGGCAAGGAGACTAAAGGCCTTCCGGAGGAGCTGCTGCTGAAATACCCCGAAACCTCGGTTAGGGTACCAATGATAGGCGATGCCCGTAGCCTAAACTTGTCAAATACCGTGGCACTTGCCGCCTATGAGGTGCTTCGCCAATGGGGCTTTCCGGAGCTTAAAAATTTTGGCGAACTGCATAGATATGACTGGAATACGGGTGAAATCAGAGAAAAAGAAATAAAAGGTTAAAAAATTTAAAAAAGTTGTTGATAAAATTCCAATTTGTGTTATAGATTACCTTTAGCTGGCACTTAAATACTACCCCAACTGGTGCTATCCTTGGTCTTGATAACATTAAGGTTGAAAAGTATTCAATTGCTGATATCAATGCCGCAAGTGATAACTTCAGTGGCACCTATGCATATAATCGTGATAATGGTACAGATATCCGTTATTCAATTGATGACGAAACAAATGTACTAACCTATACAGGTGTTCTCGTTGGTATAGGTAATGCAGATATCGCTACTAATTTTGTGGTTAGAGGTTATGTAATCATTGAAGATGCTAAGGGTATGCGTACCGTAGTTTATGGTGATATTATAACTATGAATATGTACCAGGCAGCTGATTATGTTGTTAAGAATTCTACCGTTCAGGCAGATATTGACGCAGCTCAAAAGGTTATTGATGCATATAATGCAGCAATAAACCAGTAATATTAAAATTTAATCTTTTGAAAAAATCTCCCACCGAGCGGTGGGAGATTTTTTGTTTGATTTGCTGTATTTTATGTTTGTCAGAGCAATATTACTATATGGCACAAAAAAACTTGCATTATGGGTGTTATTTTGGCAATAATTCTATTGAAATTTTGTGCGGTTTTTGGTAAAATAGTGTTTGTAGAAGTTTTAACAAACTAATTCTATTTGAAAGGAAGTTTTTTTAATGGCAGCACTTAACAAAAAAACTATTGAAGACATTGAAGTAAAGGGCAAAAAAGTTCTTGTTCGTTGTGACTTTAACGTTCCCCTTAAAGATGGCGTTATCACCAATGATAAAAGAATTGTTGCTTCACTTCCCACTATCAAATATCTTTTAGAGGGTGGCGCAAAGGTTATTCTTTGTTCACACTTAGGTCGTCCAAAGGGTGAGGTTGTTCCTGAATTTTCACTTAAACCTGTTGCAGCCCGCCTTGCAGAGCTTTTAGGTATCACCGTTAAAATGGCAGATGATGTTGTAGGTGATTCTGCAAACGCTTTAGCAGCCGACCTTAAAGAGGGCGAAGTTTTATTACTTGAAAATGTTCGCTATGAAAAGGGCGAAACCAAAAACGACCCCGAGCTTTCTAAAAAGTTTGCCGCTTTGGCAGATATTTTTGTTAACGATGCTTTCGGTTCTGCTCACCGTGCGCATTCATCAACTACCGGCGTTGCAGATTATATCCCCGCAGTTGGCGGCTATCTTATTAATAAAGAAATTGAGTTTATCGGCGGCGCTTTAGAGGCTCCTAAGCGTCCTTTGGTTGCTATTCTTGGCGGCGCAAAGGTAAGCGATAAAATCGGTGTTATCACCAACCTTATTGATAAGGTTGATACCCTTATCATCGGTGGCGGTATGGCCTACACCTTTATGAAGGCATTGGGTTACGAAATTGGTAATTCACTTTTAGATGCCGACAATGTTGAAACCGCAAAGGATATGATGGCTAAAGCAGAAGCTAAGGGTGTTAAATTCCTTATTCCTGTTGATAACCGCGTAGGTAAAGAATATGATGAAAACACC
>JAFNZJ010000083.1 GCA_017382915.1 Clostridia bacterium
AAGAAGAGGTTTCAAAAAATAATGATAAAAAATGGGCCAATAAAACATATAGACTGCTTTGTGATGATTTTGGCAGAGCAGATGGCTATATGGCGGGCCATACCGATGGTAATGTTTGCTTTGAGTTTTTGGGCGATGCATCATTACTTGGCAAGTTTGTCACGGTTGAGACCTATTTGGAAGATAATATTTTAAAAGCAAAATTAAAGGAGAATTAAAATGGATGTTATTGAAATGACCCGTAAGCTGGGTGTAGAAATTCAAAAAGAAGAGGTTTTTAAAAACTATATTAAGGCAAAGGCCGCAAACGATAATGATGTTGAACTTCAGGATATGATTGGTCAGTTTAATGTTATTCGTATGCAGTTAGACCAGCTTTTATCATCTGAAGATAAAAATCAAGACGAAATTAAAGAGCTTAATCATAAGCTTAAAGATACCTACACCGCCATTATGGGCAGAGAAAGTATGATAAACTACAATGTTGCCAAGGGTGAGCTTGATGCACTTGTAAATCAAATCAACGCTATTATTACACTTACCCTTGATGGCGAGGACCCAATGACCTGTGATATTACCGCAGGTTGCAGTGGGTCTTGCTCAACCTGTTCGGGTTGCCACTAAAAACAAAACAAATTTTTAATTAGGGGTGTTATTGGTTGAGTAAATTATCACCGATGATGCAGCAATATATGGAAATCAAGGAAAAGAATAAAGATTCTATCCTTATGTACCGTCTGGGCGATTTTTATGAAATGTTTTTTGAAGATGCAAAAACCTGCTCAGAAGAACTTGACCTGGTTTTAACAGGTCGTGACTGCGGCTTAGAAGAGCGTGCGCCGATGTGTGGCGTTCCTTTCCATAGTTGTGAGGGTTACATAGCAAAGTTAATAAATAAAGGCTATAAGGTTGCTATATGTGAGCAGACCGAGGACCCTGCAACCGCCAAAGGAATTGTTAAAAGAGAGGTTGTAAGGGTTATTACCCCCGGTACCGTTATTGAGGATTCAATGCTGGATGAGGGTAAAAACAACTATCTTGCATCAATTTACATTAACGGCAATGAGTGTGGACTAAGTTTTATTGATGCTTCAACAGGTGCCGTTTCGGTAACTACCGTAAGCGGTGACGGACTTGAGGGTCGCCTTATTAGTGAGCTTGGCAGGTTTTCGCCCGCCGAGGTAATTATAAATGAGGGTTATAAGGTTTTACCTGCACTTATTAACTTTTTAAGCGATAATTTAGGCTGTCGTGTTTCGGTATATGCTGATAAGGACTTTGCCGATTCTGCCTTGGGCGAATTGGTGCTTAAACAGTTTAATGTTTTAAGCGTTGAAGAACTGTCTTTGGTAGCGGGCACCGTATCAACCGCATCGCTTGATTTTGCGCTTGGCTACCTTGCCGAAAATGGTATGGACAAGCTAAAATCTTATGACAAAATCAACCACTATACAAGCAATCGCTTTATGGGGCTTGATATTTCTTCGGTACGCAATCTTGAGCTTACCGAAACTATGCGCGGTAAATCAAAGCGCGGCTCATTGCTTTGGGTGTTGGATAAAACTAAAACCGCAATGGGTAAGCGTTTGCTTCGTAGTTGGTTAATTCAGCCGCTGCTTTCACCAAGTGAAATAATTATGCGCCACAACGCCGTGGATGAAATTTTTGGCGATATGGTGCTTCGCGGTGAAATGACCGAGTATATGACCGGCATTTTTGATATTGAACGCCTTATGACCCGTGTTGTTTACGGTGTTGCCAATCCTAGGGAAATTCAAAATTTAGCCCGCGCAATTACCCGTTTTGCACCTTTAAAGCAACTGCTTAAAACCGCTAATTGCAAGCTTTTAAAGGAAATTGAGGCCGATATTGACCCCCTTTGCGATGTTGCAGAGCGTATTGAACAAACCATATGTGATGAACCGCCCATTTCAATGAAGGACGGTAATATTATCCGCGAAGGCTTTAATGCAGATGTTGATATGCTGCGTAAAGATTTAACGGGCGGTAAGGATTATATTGCCGAAATTGAGGCAACCGAAAAGGAAAAAACAGGTATTAAAGCACTTAAAGTGCGTTACAATAAGGTTTTTGGCTATTATATTGAGGTACCCGCCCAGTATAATAACATTGTACCTGCCGAATATATTCGCAAACAGACCTTGGCTAATGCTGAACGTTACATAACCGATGAGCTTAAAGCCCTTGAGGCAAGGGTTTTGGGCGCAAGCGAAAGGGTAGTCAAGTTAGAATTTGACCTCTTTAGTCAGCTTAGGGAATATGTTGCTTCTAATTTAGAGCGTATACAAAAAACCGCTTCGGCCATTGCAAAGCTTGATGTTCTTTGCTCCTTTGCAACCGTTTCTGCCAATAACCGTTATTGCAGACCGCAAATTACAAATGATGGCAGAATTAGCATAATAGGGGGCAGGCACCCGGTTGTGGAGCAGGTTAGTAAAATCCCCTTTGTGGCAAATGACACCCTGCTTGATATGAATGAAAACCGCTGTGCCATTATAACCGGTCCTAATATGGCGGGTAAATCAACCTATATGCGACAGGTGGCTCTTATTGCCATTATGGCGCAAATCGGTTGCTTTGTTCCTGCTGAATCGGCAACACTTGGTGTTGTTGATGCGGTGTTTACCCGTGTTGGCGCATCGGACGATTTGGCAACAGGTCAGTCCACCTTTATGGTTGAAATGAGTGAGGTTGCCTATATTTTGAAAAACGCAACCTGCAACAGCCTGCTTATTTTGGATGAAATCGGCAGGGGTACATCAACCTTTGACGGTATGTCAATTGCTAGGGCAGTGTTAGAGCATACCGCCGACCGCAAAAAGCTTGGCGCAAAGGCGCTTTTTGCCACCCATTACCATGAATTGACCACATTGGAACAGCAAATTTCAGGCGTTAAAAATTATAACATTGCGGTTAAAAAGCATGGCGATGATATTACATTTTTACGCCGAATTGTTCGCGGTGGAGCCGACGATAGTTATGGTATTGAGGTTGCAAAGCTTGCAGGACTTCCAAACTCAGTTATAAACCGTGCAAAGGCGGTTTTAAAGCAAATTGAGTCCGAAGGCGTAGTTCGTGAAGTATCTAAACAAAGTGACGATAATTTACAGCTACCGCTAGGCGTTGGGGAATATGCGGGCGTTATTGAAGAGCTTAAAAACATTGATGTTAATGTTTTAACCCCAATTGAAACAATGAGCGTTTTATCTGAAATTGTAAAAAGAGTTAAAAATATATAATTTAAGGGAGGTGCCGTAAATAATGAGCGACATTAAGGTTTTACCAAAAGAAATATCTGAACTTATTGCCGCGGGTGAGGTTGTTGAACGCCCCGCATCGGTCATAAAGGAACTGGTTGAAAACTCAATTGATGCCGGCGCAACTGCCATTACTGTTGAAATTCAGCGTGGCGGAATTACCTATATGCGCGTTACAGATAATGGTATTGGTATTGCTAAAGACCAAATTAAAACTGCCTTTTTACGGCACGCCACCAGTAAAATTAAAACTGCCAATGACCTGGATGCGATTTTAACATTGGGCTTTCGTGGTGAGGCTTTAGCTTCAATCTCGGCAGTGTCCAAGGTTGAAATTATGAGTGCCCAAAAGGGTCAAAACGGCATTTGTTATGAGCTTCACGGCGGTGAGGAGGTATCTTTTGAAGAGGCAGGATGCCCCGTAGGCACCACCATAATTGTAAGGGATTTATTTTACAATGTACCCGCCCGTATGAAGTTCCTTAAAAAGGATGTTACCGAAGGTAATACTGTTGCCGCCGTTGTGGATAGAATAGCTCTTTCACACCCTGAGATTGCGGTAAAGCTTATTCGTGACGGTAAAACCGTTTTAACCACCAACGGTGACGGTAAACTTAAATCTGCCATTTATGCTGTTTTAGGTCGCGATTTTGTTGGCAGTCTAATTCCCCTTGAATATGAAGAAGGGGGACTTAAAGTAACAGGCTTTGTTTGTTTACCGTCACGCTGCCGACCAAACCGCAACGGGCAATTTTTCTTTCTTAACGGCAGGTATATTAAATCGGGCACAATGGCCGCCGCGTTGGACAGGGCATATCAAAACTCTGCAATGGTTGGCAAATTCCCCGCCTGCGTTATAAATCTTTTAATACCCGCAGGTACTGTTGATGTTAATGTTCACCCCACCAAGACAGAGGTGCGCTTTACCGATGAGCATAAGGTTTTTGATACCGTTTACAGGGGCACCAGGCAGGCGCTTATAGTTGGTGACCGCAGACCTGAATTGCAGTTAAACACCAAAAAGCCCATTAACATCTTTGCCGAAAAAAGTGAATACTCTCAGGCAAATTTACCCCTTGATATTACACCTAAAAAACAGCAGTCACCTGTTACTTCGCCCGCCGAAAAACCCGTAGCCGAAGTAAAGCCTATTATAAACTCTATTCCAATCAGCGGTAGCCTTACCCTTAACGATTCGCAGGTAAAAGAAAACAATAGTTCTTTTAGCCAAAGCTTTAAGTCGGCGCCTTTATACGATGTTGTTATAAATGCACCGCAAACCAAAAATAAAAATTTAGATATTTTGGTTGAGGATGAGCCACCCAAAAAGACAGAGCCTAGTATAGAAGCAGATATGCAGGCCCCAAAAGAAAGCGACATTTTACCCGATGTTAATCCGCTTGATATTATCTATATCGGTGAGGCTTTTTCAACATATATAATTGTATCTTTAAAAAATTCGCTTTATCTTATTGATAAGCACGCCGCACATGAGCGCATTAACTTTGAAAAGCTTAAATCAAGCCTTAAAATCAATTCGCAAATGCTTTTAACCCCTGTTAGCGTAACCTTGGTTAAAGAGGAGTTTGAAGCGGTTATTACCAACACTGCATTGCTTGAAAAGCTTGGCTTTTTGGTTGAAGATTTTGGCGGCAGTACTGTGGTTATAAGGGCAGTGCCCGCAATTTTAAGCGGTGAGGATGTAACCTCACTTATTAGCGAAATTGCCGAAACACTGCGTAAAACAGGCACCGCCGAAAGCAAAAGAATTGATGATATTCTTCATAGCATTGCCTGTAAATCTGCCATTAAAGCAGGCAATATAACCTCAAAAGAAGAGCTTCAAAGTCTGGCGGTTAAGGTGCTTACCAGCAGGTCACTTATGTATTGTCCCCACGGCAGACCAATTGCTTTTGAGTTAAAGCGTTCACAAATTGAAAAACAGTTTGGAAGGTTAGGTTAAGGTAATTGAAAAATAAACCTGTAATTTATATTGTCGGTCCAACTGCATCGGGCAAAACGGCCGTTTCGGTTGAACTTGCAAAGCGGCTTGGTGCTGAAATAATTTCAGCCGATTCAATGCAAATTTATAAAAATATGCATATTGCGTCTGCCGCCCCTGATGACACCGAAAAGCAGGGTGTACCACATCACTTATTTGAATTTTTAAACCCTAGTGAAAACTTTTCGGTATCACAGTATGTAGATTTAGCCAATGACACCATTAAGCAAATACATAGCCGCCAGAAAACGCCAATGGTGGTTGGTGGTACGGGACTGTATGTTTCGTCACTTAGTGAAAATTTGTCGTTTGGTGATGAGGTCGACAAATCGTCCATACGCGCCGCCCTTGAAGAACGCGCGGAATTTGAAGGACTTAATGAGCTTTATGATTATTTAAAGCTTATTGACCCCGATTCGGCTGCAAAAATATCCCCAAATGATAAAAAACGCATTTTACGCGCTATTGAAATATTTGAAATAAGTGGCAAAACCAAAACCGAGCGCGATGTGTTATCAAAGCAAAATGGCCCCGCATATGACAATTTATTTATAGGTCTTGGCTATAAAGACCGCGAAGCACTATATAACCGCATTAACTCGCGTGTTGACCTTATGATACAAAAAGGCTTGGTTAATGAAGCCCTTGCGGCATATAAAACCGACCGCGGTACCGCCGCACAGGCCATAGGCCATAAGGAATTGTTTAAATATTTTAGTGGTGAAATGCCGCTTGAAGCAGCGGTAGACCACCTTAAAACACAAACCAGACATTATGCCAAAAGGCAGCTTACCTGGTTTAGAAAAAACGAAAACATTAACTGGATTTATATGGATGAAGATGATAATCCCGTTAATACCGCACTTAAAATTATAAATGATTTTTTAAATAAATAAAAAAATGGGAGGTGACT
Source organism: Clostridia bacterium (assembly GCA_017382915.1). GTDB lineage: Bacteria > Bacillota > Clostridia > Oscillospirales > Acutalibacteraceae > UMGS1279. Next base: position 6,194 of record JAFNZJ010000083.1, read on the forward strand.
TTATGAACGGAAAGGGCTCTGCAGTATTTAAAATAGGCCTATCGGCACTTATGCTTATATTTTTGGTTTACCAAATATTTTCAATGGTTTATAAGCCTATTACCACTGCAACGGCAGTTTACTTTGAAACCTATTCGGGTATTGAAATTAACGGCTACTTTGTAAAGGAAGAATCACCAATAAACTATAAAGTCACCGGTACCGAAAGGTATATAGCAACGGCAGGCGAAAAGGTTTCTAAAGGTGGTACGATTGCCGAAGTTTATCCCTCGGCTGAGGTTGCCGCCGCCTATGAAAAGGCAGATGAAATTGAAGAACAAATTAAAATTTTAGAGTCAATCAACTCTGTTACCGACCCATCATCGGTTGATTTAAACACCCTTTCAAACCATATTACCAAGGCCTATATTGAACTTATGAAGTCCACCGATTTAGGTGAATATTCCGCCCTTAATGAAAAATTAAGCCAGCTTTTAATTCATTTAAACCGCAAGCAAATGATTACGGGTGAGGTGCACGGATTTGATAATCTTTTAGCATCATTAAAGGCCGAACTTACCGCACTTAAAAGCGGTTTGACCGCGCCTGCATCACGCGTAATTGCTGAAAAATCAGGCTTTTTTGTTCCGCAAACCGACGGGTTAGAAACAACCCTTAATTTTGATGCAGTTGATACCGTAACCGATGAAAATTTTGACAGCTTGGTTAAGGCAAAAAACACCGAAGGCTTTGGCAAAATTGTTTCGGCACAGAATTTTTATATTATTGCTAAAATGCAGGGCGATGATTATTTAAGCTTTTCTGAAGGCAAAACAGTTAAACTCAAAACCTCAATTATTGGGGCAGAGGAGCTTAAAGCCACCGTTCATAAGATTAATGTATCAGACAGTAAAAATGCCGCTGTAATAGTCTTTTCTTGCGGTACTATGAATGGTCAAATTGCACTTGCAAGGTCTGCCCCTATGACAATAGTTACCGAAGAATATTCGGGTATTAGGGTTAGTAAAAACTCGGTCCGTGTTGTTGATGGGGTAACGGGTGTTTATATTGTTCAGGGCTCAAGTGTAAAATTCCGCCCGATTGAAATAGTATATTCCACAGACACCTTTGCGGTGTGCAAACAAAATGAAGATGGCAGCAGTAAAACAATACGCCTTTATGATGAGGTTATTGAGAAAGGAAAAGACCTGTATGACGGAAAATACATTGGGTGAGCTAACTATAGCCGAGCGCAAGCAGATTTTTGATGAAAATTTTAGAGATATTACCGACAGAATTGCAGCCGCCGCCAAGCGCAGTAACCGTAATCCTAAAGACATAACTTTGCTTGCCGCAACCAAAACAATTGATGTTGAGGTTATAAATTACGCAATTCAAAACGGTTTAACTGCAATTGGTGAAAACCGCGTGCAGGAATTTTTATCAAAAGAGCCACATTTAACTAACGGTGCAGTAAGGCATTTTATTGGTCATTTGCAGTCTAATAAGGCAAAAGACATTGTTGGCAGGGTTGAACTTATACATTCTGTCCACTCATTAAAGCTGGCAAAGGTTATAAGTGATTTAAGTATAAAAAAAGGTATCGTTACCGATATTTTGCTGGAGGTTAACATCGGTGGGGAGGATAGCAAAAGTGGTTTTGCCCCAACCGAGGTTATTGATAATTTGGTAGAAATTTCAAAATTGCAGGGCGTTTTTGTACGCGGACTAATGACAATTCCGCCAATTTGTGACAATTCTGAAAAAAATCGCGAATATTTTAAAGAAATGTATAATCTATTCCTTGACATTCAGGGTAAAAAAATAGATAATAGTAGTATGGAATTACTGTCAATGGGTATGTCAGATGATTTTGAGGTAGCCATTGAAGAAGGTGCCAATATTGTTAGGGTTGGCACCGCATTATTTGGCAAAAGATTTTATTCATTATAGGAGGTTTAAAAAATGGGCATGAAAGATTTTTTCAAAAAAATGGTTAATCTTCCATCTGAGGATGAGTATGAGGACGATTATTACGAAGAGGAGCCCTCATTCTTTGATGAGGAGGATGTTGAAGATAATGAAATTTCATCATCTTCTAAACCTAAAAAGGAATCGCTTCCATTTTTCTCTTCATCCAAAAGCAACGCAAAGGTAGTTAATATGCCTTCATCGGCAGTTCAGGTTGTTTTGGTTAAACCTACCCGCTTTGAAGATGCACCCTCAATCGCAGACCATCTTAATCAAAGAAAAACCGTTGTTTTAAATCTTGAAGCCGCCAATCGTGAAACTTCAAGAAGACTTATTGACTTTTTAAGCGGTACCGCATACGCAACACGCGGCAGTATTAAAAAGGTTGCTAACAGCACCTACATTATTACTCCCGCTAATGTTGATGTATTGGGTGAGCTTATTGAAGGCGATTTTGACACCGACGGTATATTTTTAGGTTAATTAAGTGAAGGCTGAAGGTAAGCTTTTAACAGCACGCATCAATGATATTTTGCGACTGTCTAATGAAAAAAACAGTCCAAAGTTTTCCGCTTTCTTATCACTTGATGAACAGTCGGAAATTATGCCGCTTGTTTTATCGGGTAAGGCATATTTGTTTGGCGGTTATGAAGATGCCGAGCGCAAAATGTTTGGCGCCCTGCCCGACTATGTAACCAATCCTAAGCAAGCCTTCCCCATAACGGCAGTAAGGTTTGTTTACCCCAAAGAATACACCCTTTCTCATAGGGATGTTTTGGGCTCATTGATGGCACTTGGCATCAAGCGTGAAGGCGTAGGTGACATTTGCTTTAGTGAAGGGGTAGCTACGGTATTTGTTACTAACGAATTATCGGACTATATCTTAACCCAAATTACCAAAATAGGCAGGGTAGGGGTAAAGGCAAAAGCCCTTTTGCCTGAAGATGCTGCCCAAACCTTTGATGCACCTGCTACTAAAGATATTACCTTTACAGTTTCTTCGCCCAGAATTGATGCAATACTTGGCGCACTTACAGGTTGTAGCAGAACCAAGGCAGACCAGCTTATTAAGGATGGTTTGGTTTTTGTTAATTCGGTTGTTGTTACTAAACCTACCAAGCAAATTGCCGCTAATGATAAAATAACAGTTAGGGGCACCGGTAAATTTATTATTACCGGAAGTGGAAATTATTCAAAAAAAGGCCGTGAGATTATTACGGCCAAAAAATATTTATAAAATCATTTCGGAGGTAATAAATTATGCATACCGGAGATTATATCAGAAGCGTAAAATTTGATTATGCTATGAGGGGCTATAAAACAACCGATGTTGAAATGTTCCTTGATGAGGTTGCAGAGGATATTGATAAGCTTGTAGCACAAAACCGCGCCCTTAATGAGCGCCTTTCTGCCTTAATTAAGGAGCAGGAAAACAGTGCCGCACCTGTCGCTGCACCCGCACCTGCAAAGGTTGACAGCTCTGAAAGCATTGAAAATGTTCAAAGCATTCTTGTTTCGGCACAGCGTTTTTCAGACCAAATTATAAATGAGGCCAATGAAAAAGCCGCCGCAATACTTTATGAAGCCAACACCAAGGCAAAGGAAATTGATGAAAAGGTTGCCAATGTTTTAGAAGCCTTTGAAAAGGATATTGCTGAGCGCAAGGCCAATGCCGATGCAGAGATTTCAAAAATGCTTAATGATGCCGCTGTTAAATCTGAAGGCATCGTTACCGCCGCACATGATAGTGTTGCCCGTCAGCAACTTCTTTTTGATAAAATCAAGGTTGAGGTTTCTGAATTTAAAAAGGCATTGTTTGAAAATCATAAGCAGCAGCTTGAAATTTTACAAAAATTCCCCGACACTGTGCCTTATGACCCTGAACGCGCCGCAAAAGCAATTGAGTTTGAAATTGAAAGTGAGCCCGATTTCAGAGCCTTTATTCCAAACGCACAGTCGGTAACTTTTGAAGAGGAACTTAACGAAGCTACTGAAGAAACTCCTTTTATTGCCGAGGATGACACTCCCTTTGAGGCTGAAGAGCAAGCTCAACCCGAAGAGGAAAAAACCGAAGAAGAAACAGTTATTTTTTAATCATATAAGCATTATTTTTTATCTTAGAAGGGACAATTTTCAAAAATGGAAAAGCAGGATTACAACAGTACATTAAATTTGCCAAAGACCGAATTCCCTATGAGGGCAGGTCTTCCCCAGCGTGAGCCTGAGGCTTTAAAAGAGTGGCAAGAAAACAAACTTTATGAAAAACTTATGGCTCATAATGAGGGCAAGCCGCTTTATATTTTGCACGACGGCCCTCCTTATGCTAACGGTATTATTCACCTTGGTACCGCCCTTAATAAAAGCTTAAAGGACTTTATTCTTCGCTATAAGAATATGTCCGGCTTTAAGGCACCCTATGTACCTGGTTATGATACTCATGGTCTTCCTACCGAGCTTAAGGCACGCAAAAAGGCGGGTATGGAATCTACCGAAAAAATATCAGCAGGTGACCTTCGCCGTATTTGCCGCGATTTTGCTTTAGGCTTTGTTGACAGCCAGCGCACCCAGTTTGAGCGTTTGGGCGTTTTAGGTGAGTGGGGTAACCCTTACCTTACCCTTAGCAATAACTATGTTGCAAAGCAAATTGAAGTGTTTGGCGCAATGGCTAATAAGGGTTACATTTATAAGGGTCTTAAGCCTGTTTATTGGTGCCCTGAATGTCAAACCGCACTTGCCGAGGCAGAGATTGAGTATGCTGAGGACCCCTGCCATTCCATTTATGTTAAGTTTGAGGTTAAAGACGATTTTGGCAAGCTTGCAGCACTTGGTGCCGAAATGGGCAAAACCTACTTTGTAATTTGGACCACAACAACCTGGACCTTACCGGGTAACCTTGCTATTTGTGTTGGTCCTGATTACGAATATAGCATTGTATCAGCTAATAATGAGTATTATGTTTTAGCTACCGAGCTTATCGCACCTGCACTTAAAGCAGCAGGTATTGAAGAGTATAAGGTTGTTGGCACTATTCGCGGTAGCGAGTTAGAGCTTATGACCACCAAGCACCCCTTCATTGACCGTGAGTCACTTGTAATTGTTGGTGACCATGTAACACTTGAAAGTGGTACCGGTTGTGTTCATACCGCTCCCGGTCACGGTGTTGAGGACTTTGAGGTATGCCGCAACTATCCGCAAATTCCTATGCTTGTTCCGGTTGACCATAAGGGTATTATGACCGCCGATGCAGGCGAGTTTGAAGGCCTTACCACCAATGACGCAAATAAGGCAATTGCCCAAAAGTTGGAGGATAATAATCGCCTTTTTGCTTTAGAAAAAATCATTCACCAATATCCACATTGCTGGCGTTGTAAGCAACCCATTCTTTTCCGTGCTACCGAGCAATGGTTCTGTTCAATTTCTGATTTTGCTGATGAAGCAATTGAAGCAATTAAAACAGTAGAGTGGATTCCCGGTTGGGGTGAAGACCGCATTGCAGGTATGGTTAAGGACAGAAGTGACTGGTGTATTTCTCGTCAGCGTACCTGGGGCGTGCCTATTCCGATTTTCTACTGTGAAGATTGCGGTAAAGAGGTTATTACGCCTGAAACCATTGCAAAGGTTGCTGAAGTTTTCCGTGAAAAGGGCGCCGATGCTTGGTATGAAATGGACGCCAAAGATTTAATGCCCGATGGTATTAAATGCTGCGAATGTGGCTGTCAAAACTTCAAAAAAGAAACCGACATTATGGATGTTTGGTTTGATTCCGGCTCATCACACGCCGCAGTTTTAGATGAAAGGGATTACCTTGGTTACCCCGCTGATTTATATTTAGAGGGTGCTGACCAGTATCGTGGTTGGTTCCAGTCATCACTTCTTACCGCGGTTGCAACCAAGGGTGTAGCACCCTATAAAACTGTTGTTACTCACGGTTGGGTTGTTGACGGTGAGGGCAAAAAAATGTCCAAATCGCTTGGTAACACCATCATTCCTGATGAGGTTGTTAATCAGTACGGTGCAGATATTTTAAGACTTTGGGTTGCATCATCTGACTACCACGCAGATATTCGTGTTTCACAGGATATTTTAAAACAAATGTCTGAAGTTTATCGTAAAATCCGTAATACCGCCCGCTTTATTTTAGGCTGTATTCCTGATTTTGACCCCAATAAGGATGCCGTTAGTGACGATATGCTTGAAGAGGTTGACCGTTACGCTCTTATGCGCCTTAATGAGGTTGTTAAGGCTTCAATTGACGGTTACGAAAAGTTTGAATATCATATGATTTTCCACGCAATTCACAACTTCTGCGTAATTGATATGTCCAACTTCTACCTTGATGTTATTAAGGATAGACTTTATGTTGAAAAAAGTGATAGTGTAACCCGTAGGGCAGCACAGACCACCATTTACCGCGTGCTTGACACTATGACCAGACTTATCGCACCTATTTTGGCATTCACTTCTGAAGAGATTTGGAAGTTTATGCCCCACGATGCATCACACAATACCGAAAGTGTATTATTCAACGCAATGCCAAAGGCATCTGATACAGTTGATGAAGCACTTATGGCAAGATGGGATAAAATTCACCTTATCCGTGATGATGTTAAAAAGGCACTTGAAATTGCCCGTGCTGAAAAGGTTATTGGTGCTTCATTAGATGCTGAAATTACCGTTTATGCCGATGGTGAAATGTATGATTTCCTTAATACTATTGATGATTTAGCATCGGTATTTATTGTATCAAAAGCCAACCTTGTTAAGGGTGGTGAGGGCGCCTTTAAGGGTGAGCAGGATATTTCTGTTACCGTTATCCACGCCGAGGGTGAAAAATGTGCCCGTTGCTGGAAATATTCCGGTGATATCGGTGCCGATAATGAGCATCCTACTCTTTGTGCGCGTTGTGCCGCAGTTTTAAAATAAATACTTTAAGCTTTGGGTGGCTGTAACCAGCCGCCCAATACCATTGTTTTGGGGAGGTAGTCTATTATGCTATATGCTATTGCAGGGTTGGTTTCGGTACTGTTTTTAGTGGCCGACCAGCTTTCAAAATCATATGTTGCAAATAATTTTACCTTAACTGAGTCTATGCCGCTTATTGACGGCGTTATTGACCTTACCTATATTCACAATTTAGGTGGGGCGTGGGGCATTATGAACGGTCATACCTGGGTGTTGCTTTCGCTAACCCTTCTTATTATGATTGTTTGTATTGCTATGGTTATTAAAAACGGCTTTAAAAGTAAGCTGCTGTTTTTTGCGGTTTGCCTTGTAATTTCGGGCGGACTGGGTAATATGATTGACAGAATTTTTCGTGGCGGTCAGGTAATTGACTTTATTCATCTGCACTTTATGCCCGATTTTCCTGTATTTAATATTGCCGACTGTGCCGTTTGCATTGGCGCGGGACTTTTAATGCTTTACTTTATTACCGATATGGTAAAGGATTATAAAAAGCGCCGCGAAAATGAAGAAATTATTCACTCTACCGAGCAGGATGAGCTTTAAATTATAATGGAAAAGTTTGAATTTTGTTTTGAAGGTGAAACAAAAAGGCTTGACAGCTTTTTGGCCGATAATATGGATTTAACCCGTTCTGCCGTTCAAAAGCTTTTAGAGGGCGAAAATGTAACGGTAAACGGCATTTTACAGGGCAAAAATTATAAGCTTAAAAATAATGATAAGGTTATAGTTAATGTCCCAAATCCTGAACCGCTTGAAATTACGGCCGAAAATATTCCGCTTGACATAGTTTATGAGGACGAATTTTTACTTGTTGTAAATAAGCCAAAGGGTATGGTTGTACATCCCGCACCGGGTAATTACAGCGGCACCTTGGTTAACGCCCTTATGTACCACTGTAAGGATAGCCTTTCGGGTATAAACGGAGTGTTGCGACCGGGTATTGTTCACCGCATTGATAAGGATACAAGCGGACTTTTAATAGTTGCAAAAAATGATTTAGCGCATAATCATTTAGCCGCCCAGATTAAAGAGCATTCCTTCACCAGAGAGTATGAAGCGGTAGTAATTGGCACTCCAAAAGCAAATGAGGGCTTAATTGAACTGCCAATAGGTCGCCACCCCGTTAAACGCAAGCAAATGGCGGTAACCTACACTAACAGTAAGCCCGCTAAAACAAAGTATAGGGTGTTACAGGCTGGTGATGGACTTACCCATGTAAGACTTACCCTTTTTACCGGCAGAACACATCAAATCAGGGTGCATATGGCGGCTTTAGGGCATCCCGTAGCGGGTGACCAAATTTACGGCAGGGCAGGGGCAAAGTATAAAAAGCTTTGTGGTCAGTGCCTGCACGCTAAAAAAATTGGCTTTATTCATCCTGCTACTAATAAGTATATTGAATTTGAAAGTAAACTACCCGATTATTTTGTAGATTTTTTAAAGGAGCAAGGCTTTAATGGGGATTTTTGATGGTTGCCTACTTATATCTGATATTGATGGTACCTTAATGCATGATGGCGTCATTCCAAACAAAAATGTTGAAGCCATTGAGTGGTTTAAGGCAGAGGGCGGCGTTTTTACCATTGCCACAGGCAGACAAGCAAGCGCAGCCTTTGAGAGTTATAAATTGGTTAAGGCTAATGCACCTTTGCTTGCCGTTCAGGGCGGTGTTATTTATGACTGTAATGAAAATAAGGTTTTGCGCCAAACTAATTTAAACCCTGAAATTTTTGACACTGTGTTTGATATTTTAAATAAATTTCCTGAGGTTGGCTGTGAAATTTGTTGCGGTGTTGATTCCTGCCTTCTTAATGAAAATATAGGCACTCGCTGGCATAGTGAATATGAAAAATTTAGTTATTTGCCACTGCCCAAGGACCTTAAAACTTTAAATGTTGCAAAAATTCTTTTGGTTGCAGATGATGATAAAACCTATAAAGAGCTTGTAGAATATTCTAATAGGTTTAAGTTTGATGATTGCTATTTTGTGGCATCAAGCAATACACCCGTTGCCAGATATTTAGAAATTCTACCCACTAATGTTAATAAGGGTGTAGCCGCAAAGGAACTCAAAAAAATCTTAAATGCCAAATATAGCTTTGGTATTGGTGATTTTGATAACGATTTTGAACTTATAAGAGATACCGATTATGGTGCCGCAGTTTTTGCTGCACCTGAAAGGGTCAAGAAAGTAGCAAATTATGTAACCTGCGCCTGTGAAGATGGCGCGGT
>JAFNZJ010000084.1 GCA_017382915.1 Clostridia bacterium
TACGGGAATATCCCAAACGCTCAAAAACTCCTTTTACTGCGGCATCATTACCTACCACAAGGAATATACTCCCGACTTTTTGGTGCAGAAAAAGGTGAAAAACTACGGTGAAATGGCATTAACACAAGTGCAAGGCAGACATGAGCCGATTATAACCGTTGAAGAATACGAAAGGGTGCAAAAGATTATGAAAAGCAAAACGGGAAAACTTAAGAATCCAACCACAGGAAGAAAGCTGACGGGCGTAACACCGCCTAAGACCGTATGGGGCAGACTGATGATCTGCTCCTGCGGCAGGCGGTTTAACCGCCGCAAATGGCGAACCAATGCTAACGGCGAAAAGTTCTTCGGTTATCAATGCTACGGCACAACGCAGACAGGTACTATCAAAAGTCGCCTAAAGCGTGGACTCCCCATTGACGGTATTTGCCAGTCGCCGATGATCGCTGAGTGGAAGCTTCAGATGATGGCAAACTATATTTTTCGTCACTTTCTAACCAACAAACAAAAGGTGTTGGAAATTGCGAACTCCATACTTGAGGAGCATATCGGCGATACCGAGGTGCAAGAACAAGACAATTCAAAGTTAATTGAGCAAAAGCAACGTGAGCTTGACAGAGCCAACACAAAACGCAGAAATCTTATTGATTTGCTCAGCAATTGTGATATCTCCCGTGAGGACTATCAAGAAGCACGTGCCGAGGTGGACAGGCAGATTGATAAGCTCAAGTCAGAAATCGAGGAACTGACACCTGTAGTTGAGCCAACCGAGGAAGAAGAAATCGACTATGAAAGCAAAATAACCGTTCTCCGCTATGCTTTGGAGCAATACACCAACTTCGATACCGACGGTGATATCACCGAAAGTGTCATTGAAGCCTTTGTAGAGAAAATAGAGGTTTCAAAGGACTGCTTTAAGTGGTATCTTCGTGGTGACTTCGGCGGCGACTCTCCCATTCCTATGAATGTGGAAGGCAACCGCAAAAAAGGGGCGACAATCTCGCCCCAGTACATAATTCCCCCTGCAAACTTTGGCGACTCAGGCTGCTATCAAAGAATCTAAATAATTAGATTTATTTGTTATGGGACAAAGTGTTTTAGCGTGAAATCACATAAAAAGGGCAATTTTACTATAATTGTTGACGGCTTTTTAATTAGTGATAATATTGAAGAGATTAAAACCACAAATATAAGCACCGACTTTGAATATTCCGACCACAACCCCGTTTTGCTGGAGTTTAAACTAAGATAAAAATCCCCCCGCCTATTGTAGGGCGGGGGATTTTTTGCGCCCTTGCTTTTTGGTTTAATATATGTTATACTGCACTTAAAGATTACGCTTGTTATATGTCTTTAAAAGGATGTGTTTAATTTGGCAGCAAATCATACCGAAACCTATACCTTGAATGTTAATATCCAAGCAATTTATGGAATTTTGGGTGACCCCCGTTTTTATGAAGGTTATAAATTAACCTTTCTTTCTTCAGCGCCTGTTCAAAACGGCGCAAAATATCGCTGCAGTACTAATGTAAACTTTTCTTCTTGGGGCGAATATATTGATATAGATGTACTTTTCGTTAATGAAAACACAACCCAAATTACTATAAAATCCGAATGTGCTATGCCTACACAGTTTGTTGGCTGGGGCAAAAATAAAAAGAATGTGACTGATATTTATAACTATTTGGTATCGGCTTTGTCAGGTTACCAAAACCCGGTTAATAATCCACCGCAGGCTGCACCTCAAACCTCGGGACAGCCAAAATTTTGCATTTATTGTGGCGCACCGCTAAACAGAGCGGCAAAATTTTGCCAAAGTTGCGGCAAGCCGGTTGCTTGATTTAAACTAAAATAAAAAACGCCCCGCCTGTATTATTAAGGCGGGGCGTTTAAATTTTATTTAACCCCAAACAAATAGTCGTTAAGGGTGGCTATTCGGCAGCTGTGGTAATCAAACACACTGCAATATTTTTCAATGCATTTGTTGCGTTCATCACGGGTTTCAAAAACCTGCTTAAAAACCGCCTCATTTGTTTTAATTTCGGGGTCGGCCGAAAAGCCGCCGCAAAAAATCATATTACCAAGCGTTTTACCATAATAGGGGCAAACTATGTAATAGGCATCATTTGGCATAGCGCCTTCTCCTTTCATCGTCTGAAAAATTTGTACTGTTGCAGCGCGGGCATATGTAAAAATGCTCATAAGGCGGCTCAGAAAATCCGTGTGTTTCGGTAAATATTGATGGTGTGCTAAAAACCGACTTGCACTCATGACAAAAATACATATCGTTCACCTGCTATCTTTTTGCCCTGGGTGGGGTAGCGCCCTTTGCCAATTTTAGGAAGGCGGAGTTTGCGGTGCTTAGCATATCCTCCAGCTCAATTATCCGCGCCATTTGTTCTGCAATCACTTTAACTAATCTTTTCTCGTTTGAACTCATTTTTTGTTAATTCTCCTTTATTTTTGTACTTCTTTGACGGATAAGAAGCCGTGTCAAGAGTTTAGTTTAGTTTTTCTAAACTCTCTATAGCCGATTATAACACCCAAATATCTATTTGTCAATAGAAAAATTCAGTTTTTCTAAACTTTTCGTTGACAAAACTAAACTTTTATGGTACCATTAACTGGTAAGGAGTGTCGAAAAAATGAAGATACAGTCGTGTTCTGTAAGAATTAAGGAAGCCATGCAGATTAAAAAAATCAAGCAGGTGGCTTTGTGTGAGTTAACAGGCATACCAAAAAGCGCAATGTCGCAGTATGTCAGCGGTACCATTTCCCCCAAGGATGACAGATTAAACCTTTTGGCAGGGGCGCTTGGCGTGTCGGCGGCTTGGCTTAAGGGTTTTGATGTGCCAATGCAAGCCGAAAAAATAACCGGCCTTGAAATTATGCACGATAATGTTCATATGGCACCCCTTTTTGAAAGCGTTGCGGCCGGCTTTGGCTGTTATGCCAGTGACCAGGTTATTGATTATGTACCCCTTTTAATTCATAATGATGCCGATGCTGAACAAACCATTTGCATTAAGGTTTCGGGCGACTCAATGTACCCCAAAATTGAAAACGGCGATATTATAGTGGTGCAAAAAATGGATAGTGTTGACAGCGGCAGTATAGGTGTGTTTTTAATAGATGATGAAGAGGGCGTGGTTAAGCGCGCCAATTATGTTTATGGTGAGGATTGGTTAGAGCTTATATCCCTTAACCCTGATTATATGCCCCGCCGTTTTGAGGGCAGGGATGTTGAAAGGGTTAAAACCTTAGGGCTGGTAAAGCAGGTTATAAAAAATATTTAGTGGAACCTTCATTACCTTAATTAGGTATTATTAGTGAAGGGGGACCGAAATATGTTTAAAGAAAAGTTCAAAGCAGAAGTTGATAATATTAAACTGCCCGAAAAAACCAAAGCCTTGGTGCTTGACAGTATGGAAAGGGCGGTTTTAAGGCAACCTATTAAAATAAAGGTAAGGCGCCTTAAGCTTACCGCCGCAGTTGCGGCAATGGTGGCAATATGCTTGGTTGCCGTTTCGGTATTTGAAATTTATAATAAATATCCGCAAAATATGAATGTAATCAAAACACCAAGCGGAATTATTATAAATGATGAGCCTGAGGCAAATATTGACGGTCTTAAAAGACCCGCAAACTATGATGAGGTCTATGAGCTTTTTGATAATAGCGTTATCGAGTTCGAGTCTGACGCTGTGGTGGATGACGGCTTTACTGAGGAAGATGCTATGTCAGACGAAACTCCCCAAAGCGCAGCCCAAAGTAATTCGGCAAATTTCAGTGGCGGTATTGGCAATAAAGGTGATACCGAGGTTGGCACAAATTCCACAACCCAGCAAAAGCCAACCACCAACACCGTAACCACACCCGAAACCGAATTTAGTGAAACCAACACACAGGTTGAGGGCGTGGATGAAAGTGATATAGTTAAAACCGATGGCAACTACATTTACATATTAAAAACCGCCACAAATAAGGTTGTAATTGCAAAGCCAAATAATGGCAAAATTATAAAAACCGCAACACTCGCCCTTACTGAGCAGCACCTAAATGGGCACTACATAAATTATGATGAAATGTATGTAAATTCTAATATGCTTATAGCGGTGGGCAATACATATTCGGCAAACGGCATACCCAGGGCGGTAGCAGATTTTTACAGCCTTGAAAACCCCGAGGCGCCAAAGCATATCAATACCCTGTCACAAACGGGTAATGTTGTTTCATCGCGCATTAGTAACGGCGTGCTTTATATGTTTTCAACACAAAATTACAGCGCCTTTACGGTGGATAAGCAAAACCCTAAAACCTACCTGCCCTTTATCAGCACTAAGGATAAAGAGGAGCCGATTTTAAGTAGTAACATTTATCTTTTCGGCACCGAAAAGGATAGTAGTCAAACCTATTTGGTGTCCTGTTCAATGAAAATTAAAACGGCTGAATTTATAACCGCTAAAGCCGTTATGGGCGGCGGTGAAGAAATATTTACAAACGAAAAATCGGTTTATGTAGTACGAAAATTTTTAAATCAAAATAATGATGATAATTCGGCAATTTATAAAACTAAAATAGTAAGGTTTGAAATTGGCAAAAATGGCACACTTTCACCCATAGCGGTTGGTGAGGTTAAGGGCACCGTTTTAAATCAGTTTTCAATGGCAGAAAGTGATGACGGATATTTTAGAATAGTTACCACTGCCCAAAAGCGCACGGGACTAAAATATAATAACCTTTATATTTTAAATTCGCGCCTAAAGCTTACCGGCAGAATTGAAAATTTAGCGCCCGATGAAAAAATCTATTCGGCACGCCTTTCGGGTGATATTGGTTACTTTGTAACCTACCGTGAGGTTGACCCGCTTTTTGCGGTGGATTTAAGAAATCCCAATAACCCCAAAATACTATCAAAGCTTAAAATACCCGGCTTTTCAAACTATTTGCACCCATACGGCGACGGACTGTTGCTTGGTATAGGTAAGGACAGCAATGACAGGGGACTTATTAAGCTTTCAATGTTTAATGTAAAGGACCCTAAAAATGTTACCCAAAAGCATAAAAAGGTTTTAAGTGAAACATATGCCACCATTAATAAAAACCATAAGGCGGCGCTTATAAGCGTTAGCAAAAACCTTATCGGTTTTGCAGTAGGGTATGATGCAAAGTATTACCTTTTTAGTTATTCGTCAAAAGGATTTGTCCAAAAAGCAGTGCTTAAAAGCCCGTCATATTTTGCCGATTATAACAGAGGTTTATTTATAGGCAATTATTTATACCTTTGCAGTTATGAGGGCATAAAATCCTATAACCTTACCACCCTAAAACCGGTAGATTCGGTTAGTTTTGGTATATAGGGGGTGGCGGTATGTTTATGTTTTCAGCACTTTTAATACCCGTCACCGAAGCACCTAAAAATACTAAAGAGGTTGACCTTGCCGCCGCGTTTGAAGCCTATTGCGATATGGTTTACCGCCTGGCCTTTATAAGAACGGGTAATGTAGCCGATGCAGAGGATATTTTGTCTGAGGTGTTTTTGCGACTTGTTAAAAATAAAAATAAAATTGATGGAGATGAACACCTGAAAAACTGGCTTATCAGAGTTACCATAAACTGCAGTAATACTCTGTTTAAAAGGCTTAAACGCAGGGGAGAGGTTGAACTGACCGAAAACAGCGGCTTTGATGTAATTAAAGAGGATGCGGTACTGCCCGCCGTTTTAAGCCTGCCCGAAAATCAAAAAATCATAGTTTATATGTATTATTATGAGGGCTATTCGGTTGAGGAAATTGCAGGCATTTTAGGTATACCAAGCGGTACTGTTAAATCACGTCTTGCCCGTGCAAGGGATAAACTAAAAATTAAATTAAGCAATGAATTTTAATTACTACACCCCATAGCGCTTGGTGTCTTGACTTAAAGCAGCGTGGGGTGTATAATTATTTTTAGTATTTTGGCATTTATTGGGGAGTGATTTTTAAAATGTACAGGCATATATGGGCCGAAATCAATTTAGATGCCCTTCAGCATAACATAACCCAAATTTTAAATATTGTACCACCCGAACAGGTAATGGGTGTAATTAAAGCCAACGCTTACGGTCACGGCGCAGGCGCATTTTGTGAGGTTTTACAGCAAAATAACATAAATAAGTTTGCGGTATCCAATGTTTATGAAGCGCTTGATTTAAGACAAAAAACCAAAGATTCCACCATACTTATTTTAGGTAATGTTGACCCGCTATCCGCAAGGGAAGTGGCAGAAAACAATATAACCGTTTGTGTTTTCAGCACCGAAAATGCCACGGCATTAAACACCGCCGCTAAAGAGCTTGGCGTTACCCTTAACTGCCATATTAAGCTTGATACAGGTATGGGTAGGCTTGGTTTTAACTGTAAGGATGTTTTAACCCTTAAAACCGAAATGGAGCAGATTTTCAACCTTAAAAATCTTAATGTTTTGGGTGCCTTTACCCACTTTGCCACCGCCGATAGGGATTCGGATGAATCGGCAGAGTTTGTAGCAAAGCAGTATGAACTGTTTAAAACCGCCTGCGGTATAGTTTCATCTGTAGCAGGGCAGTTTGGCAAAGAAAATTTAATTTTCCACAGTTCAAATTCGGCAGCTACATTGTTAGACTATAAAACCCGCCCGTCTGAATATTACCGCGCAGGTATTATTCTTTACGGACTTACCCCTTCTCAGGGGCTTGAGCTTCCCGTTCAGTTAAAACCTGTAATGTCGCTTAAAGCAACCGTGGCGCAGGTTAAAACCATTAGTAAGGGTGACACCATAAGCTATGGTCGCACCTTTACCGCAAACAGTAAAATGACGGTAGCCACAGTTACCGCCGGCTATGCCGATGGTTATAGCAGAAATTTAAGCAATAAGGGCTATGTGCTGATAAGGGGTCAAAAAGCACCCATTGTGGGCAGAGTTTGTATGGACCAAATGGTGGTTGATGTAACAAATATCAAGGATGTCTGCTTTGGTGATACCGTAACCCTTTTTGGTGAAGGTCTACCGGTTGAAGAACTGGCAGGGTTGCTTGACACCATAAATTATGAGCTTGTTTGTAATGTTGCTCACCGTGTTGCCCGTGTTTACATAAAGGGCGGCGAGGTTGTTAAAAAATTGCGTTACCTTTCGGTTTAGGGGTGATTTACCATTTTCAGTAAAATTTTTAGCATAGGCATATTTGGTATGGATGCCTATATGATAACGGTTGAATCTGACGTTTCGGACGGTCAGTTTAGTTTTAATATAGTGGGCCTGCCCGACACCGCCGTTAAAGAGGCGGTTGACAGGGTACGCTCTGCAATGAAAAATAACGGTTTTCAGTTTCCCTTTGGGCACACCACCATTAACCTTGCCCCCGCTGACAGGCGTAAGGAGGGTACACTTTATGATGTACCAATGCTGGTTGCTGTTATGCTTTCCACAGGTCAGCTAACGGGTGATTTTAGTGACCACGCCTTTATTGGTGAGCTTTCACTTGACGGTGAACTGCGCGCTGTAAACGGTCTGCTTTCAATGGCTATTGAGGCAAGGCAGGCGGGCATCAAGCACCTTTATGTCCCCGCCGAAAATGCCGTCGAGGGCGCAGTGGTTAAGGGTATAAATGTTTACCCTGTAAAAAACATTAAGCAGTTAATTTTAGCCCTTAAGGGTGATGCTAAAATAACCCCTGCAGTACCCCTGCCACCTGAAGAAAGTCTTATTCCAACAGGACTTGATTTTTCTGAGGTTAAGGGTCAAACCCTTGCCAAAAAAGCGCTGGAGGTTGCCGCCGCAGGCGGTCATAATGTTTTACTTATTGGTCCGCCCGGTTCGGGTAAAAGTATGCTGGCAAAGCGTTTTCCTACCATACTGCCCGAAATGACCGAGAAAGAATCTATTGACACCACAAAAATACATTCCATAGCGGGTGCGTTGCCTAAAAATTCACCCCTTATTACCACCAGACCGTTCAGGTCGCCACACCATACAATTTCATCGCCTGCTATGTCGGGCGGCGGTGCGGTGCCAAAGCCGGGTGAAATATCCTTGGCACATAACGGCGTACTGTTTTTGGATGAATTGCCGGAATTCAGGCGCGATGTTATGGAAGCGCTTCGTGCCCCGCTTGAGGACGGTGTAGTTACGGTATCACGCGTGGCGGGAACATTAACCTACCCCTGCTCCATTACACTTATCGGAGCAATGAATCCCTGCCCCTGCGGATTTTTTGGGCACCCGACCAAGCGTTGTACCTGTAGTCCTAATGCCGTTTCAAAGTACCTTGGTAAAATATCGGGTCCAATGTTAGACAGGCTTGATATTCATGTTGAGGTACCGCCCGTAAAGTATGATGAGCTTCAAGGTAAAACCGGCGGGGAGGAAACATCTGCCCAAATTAAACAAAGGGTGGATAAAGCACGCAAAATTCAAACCGAGCGTTATAAGGATGAAAACATAACCTGTAATGCCCGCCTTACCCCAAAATTGCTTAAAAAATACTGCACTCTGTCAAGTGATGCCGAAAATATTTTAGAGGCCGCCTTTAAAACAATGGGTCTATCGGGTCGTGCATATGACCGTTTGCTTAAGGTTTCGCGCACCCTTGCCGATTTAGACGGCGCAAAAAATATTGAGGCTGAGCATATTGCACAGGCAATTCAGCTACGCAGTCTGGATAGAAAATATTGGGAATAAAATAAAAAAAGCACCAAGCCGTAATGACTTGGTGCTTTGGTTTTGCTGTTACATTTTTTCGGTGCGGCCCGCCCAGGTAAAGTAGTTATACTGGTCGGGGATAGGTGTACCCTTACTTAAATTTATAATGTCAAGGTGGTTAAACTGTGCACAGGCAATACAGCGGTCGGTACCGCCTGCCTTACCGTCAAAATATGCAATAAGTCGGGTTGATGCGGTTATCATTTTTTCGGTGCGTGCAAAGTAGCAGCCGTGTATATAGGTTGGGGTAATGTACTCAATATTATCACATTCTTTAAGTACAGCATTATATTTTTCTAACCAAAGTTTTGAAAAGCGCTTTGCTTGACCCTCAAAGGGTAGCATACAAATAAGCTTAATGTCGGGGTGGGTTTTTCTTAGCTTTAAAACACGCTCTGCACAAAGCAGGTCAAAGCCCATTGCACCGCCGCAAAGGAAGGTGCGGTACCCGTCCTCATAGCTTTTTTCAACAGCCGAAATAATGTTTTCCTGCAGTTCATTAAACTCGGGGTTATCATCACATAGCTTAAAGCCATACTTATGGGGTCGATAGCCCGCAAAGCAGCAGGTTGTTTTTGCGTCAAGCACTAACTGACTCATATGGGCACACCTCCTCCATTTAAAATCATCTACATATATTATAAATAATCTTTTTAAAAAAATCAATAGATAATCTTTAATTTAATAAATAACTTTGTCGAAATATTGTTGTTCGGGGGGCATTTATCTGTTTTTACTGCTTAATGTTTATATTATAAAGTAAAACTGCTATAACTATTGACAAACAACCGCTTCAAGATTATAATCTTAAGTGGAAAAATTAGCTAAAGGCAGGTGCCAGTAATGGACGCTATAGATATTAAACTTATTTCTCTTTTACAAAAAAATGCCCGCGTACCACTTAAACAGTTGGCAGAGCAGGTGTTTTTATCATCACCCGCAACGGCCACTAGAATTGAAAGGCTTGAAAAAGAGGGCATAATAACAGGCTATACTGCCGTTATTAATCATAAAAAACTTGGTTTTCCTATAATTGCATTTATCAATTTAGAGGTTAAGCCTGTTCAAAAGCAGGATTTTTATCCCTTTATAGCAAACCATCCAAATGTTTTAGAATGTAACTGCGTTACAGGGCACTATTCAATGCTTATTAAGGTAGCCTTTGAAAGCACAGAGGCGCTTGATGGCTTTATTGGCAAGCTGCAAACCTTTGGCAGTACCGAAACGCAGATAGTTTTTTCTACCGCGTTGGAGCATAGGGGCGTTGATGTTGAAAATTTAGCCCTTGATGAAGAATAAAAGCTAACTACATATAATATTTTATAGTTAAAAGAGGTGAAAATCTTGCGAAATCGTTGTCCAAGCTGTATGCAGACTATGGGTCGTAAAAAAAACTGCGATTGTGGCTATAAAAAAACAGAGCCTAATCAGTATGAAGGTCCACTTACAGGCAGTCTGCTTCACGACCGTTATACCATCGGCAATATTTATAATAAAAGTAGCGATTCCACGGTATACATCGCCTTTGATGAGCAGTTTAACAATAAGGTGTTTATAAGGCAGTTTACGGCCGAGGGTATGTATGAAAACACCCCCTTTGAGCGAAATATTATTATTCAGCGCTTTATAGACTATGAAAAAACCTTGGCAGGTGTTAGCCTTTGCAAGATTTTACCCCGCACCAAAGATTTATTTATAGATAATGAAAATGCCTATTTAGTGACCGAATTTTTTGAAGGCAAAAGCCTAAAGCAAATGCTTGATGGTGGCTTTACCTTTGATGAAACAACCGTAAATGATATTATAAAACAGCTTGCAAACGGTCTTAAGGTTATGCATAATTCACGCATAATTTACGGCAACCTTTCACCGCGCACCGTATATATTTTAAACAGTGGTGAGGTTAAGCTTTTTGGTATCGGCAGTCCGTTTTTCTCATTTATTGATGATGTCAATAAGCGCACCGAGTATTTAAACCCATCATATGCCGCACCCGAGCTTTTTAAAAATGCAGGCCGTGGCAGTTACTGTGATGTTTATTCATTGGCCGCCATTTATTACCGCTTGCTTGTGGGTGTAATTCCACCCGTAAGCTTTTTGCGTAGCGGCGGTGAAAGCTTGGTATCACCCTGCAAAGCAAATTCAAAAATTAAAAAACCGCTTTGCAATGCACTGCTTAACGCACTTAATTGCCCCATAAAAAACAGGACACAAAGTATGGATGCCTTTTTAAATGA
>JAFNZJ010000085.1 GCA_017382915.1 Clostridia bacterium
GATGCAATTTATCTGCTTTACGCAACCTTTAATCCTGAAAAATATCCATTAAATCAAACAGCCGATTATAATAAGGATGGCGAAGTTACCGATGCAGATGCAATTTATCTGCTTTATGCAACCTTTAATCCTGAAAAATATCCGCTGGTATAATGCTTGAAAGGAGAAGAAAATGAAAAAGATACTTTCTTTATTTATTAGTGTGGTTTTAATTCTTTCCATGGTTATATCGGTTTCGGCTGCCAATCCCGGCGCAGCATTAAAAGCGTCTGCTAACAGTGTTGCTGTTGATGGTAAGGTTACCCTTACACTTTCCTTAAGTAGTATAGATGCAGCAACATCTGCGTATGTTGATATTACCATCCCTGAAGGCCTTGAAATGCTTAAGGGTGAATCCAAATGGCTTGCCGAAGGCCTTATTA
The DNA here is from genome assembly GCA_017382915.1 of Clostridia bacterium. GTDB lineage: Bacteria > Bacillota > Clostridia > Oscillospirales > Acutalibacteraceae > UMGS1279. The sequence continues at coordinate 423 of JAFNZJ010000085.1, forward strand.
AGGATATAAGCAGTTCTGATGCTTCATTAGCGTTGGGTGCAGAAAAAGCACTTAATGGTAATGTTTTAAAACTTGTTTTTAAAGGTAAAACCGCATCTGCCGATGCTAAAAAAATTAGTGCTGCAGTTCAGGTTAAAAAAGGCTCAAAACAGGTTTTGAAAACAACTGTAACCGCTTCGGTTAAGGTCATTTGCAAAAGCCATAGCTATAATGATTGGAAAATCACTAAAGAAGCCACTTGTACAGCAAAAGGTTCTCAAAGCAGAAGCTGTTCGGTTTGTGCTTTTGCTGAAACAAAGGCGATTGCTGCAAAGGGTCACGCCTATGGCGCCGATACAGTAACCAAACAGGCTACCTGCACAGCTAAAGGTGTTAAGACTGCAATCTGCGCTAGCTGTGGGGCAACAAAAAACACTGATATTTCAGCGCTTGGACATAAGTATGGCAATTGGGAGACCACTAAAGAAGCTACCTGTGCTGAAGGTGGCACACAAACCAGAAAATGTGCAACCTGTAATGGTGTGGAGACAAAGTCAATTGCTGTTGCCGGTCATAAATATGGCGAAGCAGTTATAGTTAATGAGCCAACCGAAAACGAACCCGGCCTTCAGAAAAAAACCTGTACTGAATGTGGTAATGTAGTAGAAGAAGAAATTCCTGCTACCGGTATTGATAGTAATACCAATACCAATACCATTACTTCTTCAGATAACACTATAAGTTCTGATATAGAAGATATTGTATCAAACATTGAGATTGAAGAAGGTAACACCACCCATGTTTGGGTAATTTGGGTAATAATGGGCATAATAATTGTTGCAATTGCAATAGTTGTTTTCATTATTGACCGCAATCGTAAAAATAAATAAATTTTAATAATGCCTTACTAAATATATTGGTAGCCCCCTTGATTACAAGGGGGCTATCGGTATATTTAAAAGTAATTATTGTTAATTTTGGTGTGGTATGGTATACTAGGTTAAAAATAAGAATAATAATATCATAGGTGAATGTTATGAAGCTTGTATTACTGACGGCGCTTGGTGTAGGCGGTGCAACTATATTTGGCGCAATTATAGGTTTTATTTTTAAAAAGGCATCGCATAAGTTTTCAGACATTGTACTGTCCTTTGCGGCGGGCATTATGCTGGCGGCGGCAGTGCTGGGACTTATATTGCCATCTATTGAATATGGCGGAAAATATGCCCTTATAATTACCGTTGCGGGTATTTTTTGCGGTGCGGTTTGCCTTAATCTTATTGATAGGGTGGTGCCCCATCTGCACAAATTGGTTGGGGTGGAAAGTGAAAGCCACAATAACGCCGATTTAAGCAAGGTGTTGCTTTTTGTAACGGCCATTGCCATACACAACCTGCCGGAAGGCATTGCGGCGGGTGTTGGCTTTGGCTCTGACAATTCTGCCGAGGCGCTTTTAATTGCAGGCGGTATAGCCTTACAAAATATACCTGAGGGTATGGTTATAATTGGGCCGATGCTGGCGGCGGGGGTCAGCCCCAGAAAAACCTTTATATGCGCTATGCTGACCGGAGTTGTAGAGGTGTTTGGCACCCTGCTTGGTTACTTTGCGGTTAGCGTTTCAAGCTTTATTTTGCCCTTTGCACTTGCCTTTGCGGGCGGAACAATGCTTTATGTTATAAGTGATGAAATGATACCCGAAACCCACGCGCACGGGCACCAGCGCGGAGCAACCTACGCACTTCTTTTAGGCTTTGCAGTAATGCTGGTAAGTGACGCATTATTATAATAGATAAAATCAAAAGCACCCCATTTGTTGCTTCAAATGGGGTGCTTTTGTTATCACTGAATCTTATTCTTGAATACTATCTTCAGCCAAAATTGCAGGTAGGGTAATGCTTTGCCATGAATGGTTTTGGCTAGTGGCTTCATATTTTGAAATAATATCATTTGCCTTAATGGCGATTATTTTTTTGTCATAGGCGGGGTTTGGAGTTTCATTTAAAGTGTCTTTAAGTCTTACAAGCTCGGGTATGGCGGCATCGCCCAGTTCTTCAAGTGAAACAAGGTCAACGGTATCAAGCTTGCCGTTTAAATATGCGTTTACATTGTATTTTGCAATTAAGCCGTCGGTGCCGCAAAGGCCAAGCGCCAAAAACATAGCAACTGTTATTATGGTTGCGGTGGGTATTACCTTAAATTTAGGCACAAACTGTTTTATAAGCATTGCTATAAAAATAAGTGATAAAACCGCCATAAACCAGGTTGCATAAACGCGTTTTGGGGTCAGACCGTAGCGGTTTATATAAAGCACCATTTTTGCCACCGCTGTGCTTGCTAAAACAAGGGTATAAAGTGAAAATATTACTGATAAAATTTTAAGCGGTAATGAGTAACCCTTGCTATTACGCCTTAATAACAAATTAAGCAAAATAATGATAACAAGATTTATAAAGCAAATTATACAAAGCTGAAAAAATCCCTCTCTGGCATAGTTGGCGTAGCTTGTTTCGTCGGGCAAAACACCAACAAAGCCCGAAACATAGTATTTAAACTGTGAAATAAAAAACAGTGTGTAAATAAAAAGTATTGGCAAGGTAGCCGCAAATGCAGTAACGGCGGGTGCAACAGCGGCATTCTTTGCCGACTCACGGTAACCGACTGCCGTTACACCTTTTTTGGGACTGCCGTCATTTGATGCTATAAAAAGTCCAAATATATACATTGCTATCGGTATGCCTATGGCAATACTTAAAATGTGACTAAAAAGATTAAGAGCATTAAAGTTAAATATACCGGATAACAGGTTTGTAAAGTCGTTATCATACCAAAGCAGTGCCAAAACTACAGTAGTGGGTACAACCGCCAAAACAAGTCCCAATAATGCTTTGGCAACATTTTTGCCAAGCTTGCCATCCTTGCGGCTGAATATCGCCCTAAAAAGACCGCCAAAGGCTAAAAACGGGGTGACGAATATTGCCCTTAAAAAATCTATAAGAATAAGGGATGAAAACCCGCCCTCCAGCCTGTTTACAAAGGCGGCATAAACATAATAGCAGTAGGCCGCAATGGCATATAAAAATGCAAAAATATGCAGCACCACATTTGCCGATATAAAAAGCGTAAGACTAACGGCCACACCCGATGCCGCTACGCCAATGGCCGCTTTACCGAATTTTGCCTTTTTAAGTATAAGAAATACGGTTGTAGCGGTATAAAGCAAAACTATAAATATAAGTGAATAAAAGGGTTTATTTATTACAGAAAATGAACGGCAAAAAACATAACCAAGAATAAGTGAAATTATGGCATAAATTGCCTCAATAAATGAATAATCACGCGGGGGAACTATCGGTGCAGGGGTAAAAGCAGGGGGCATTTGGGGTGGCTGCGGCATAGGGGGCACAGGGGGTATGTTATTATATTGTTGTTGCATAAAAACACCTTCCTTACAGGGGCTTATATTCTAAAATATCGGCAACATCGCACTGAAGCACTCTGCAAATTGCTTCAAGTGTGGAAAAACGAATTGCCTTTGCCTTATTGTTTTTAAGTATTGAAAGATTAGCAAGTGTAATGCCAACCTTTTCAGACAGCTCATTAAGTGAAATTTTTCTCTTTGCCATCATAACATCTAAATTAACTATTATCATATTATTTTCCTCACACAGTCAGGTCGTTTTCGCATTTTATTTCGGTTGCCTGTTCAATAACATTTTTAACAACCCGTATGCAAAGACCTAAAAACATTGCCGCAAAGGCAATTAAAAATCCTAGCTGAAAATAATAACCAACTGCTAAAAATAAAAGACCTACCAAAAAACAACACCAAGAAATTGCCCTTATAAGGGATACACTTTTTGGGGTGAAAACATTGTCTGACTTAACGGTTTTAAGCAGGGCAAATATCACGCAGTTGGCAGTAAGGCAAACCACAAGTATAAGGTATGCCAAAGCAAGGCAAATTGCCCTGTCCATAGCGGGGAAGGTGGCGGGGTTATAAACCAGTTCAATTATTGAATTAACAAAGGTGGGCATTGCCACCGCACCTGCAATAAGGCCAACAAAAAATAGTGATGATAAAATCATTGAAAGATTAACCGAAGCTTTTTTTGATATTTTAAGCATAAGTAAAAACTCCTTTAAGAATTTCTTTTACAACCAAATATTACCACACCTATATTCGTTTGTCAATATAAATTTATTGAAAAACGATAAAAATATTCCGAAAAACAAAAAGGCAGTTCGTTTTGAACTGCCTTTTTAAAAATTGCAAAGAGAAATAGTTTACAAGCATCATAAACATCGTGTTCCACATTTTGGGCAGGTGATTCCATCTATGCCAACGCCAGTTTCAAAGGTTTTCCAGTCACAATTAGGGCAAAAAATATTTGGATAGTCATCGCAGTTGTGTTTTGTAATTGGGCCGTGACATGCTGGACATTCAGAACGATTGCAAACAATACAAACGCCCTTTTTAGCATCAACAGTGTTTTTGTTACAATGACTACAGTAATCAAAATTGTTTTCATTTGCATAACATTCTAAGCATAAAAAAGATTTTGTTATATCATAGTCACTTTCTAAATATTTACCGCATTTTTCACATTTGTTATGAGAGGATGTTGTAGTGTGCTTCGATATAGTATTATGAGGAACATTACACGGTGTCCATACAACATTTTCCTTTTTATTCCAGGTTGTTATGTATTTATTTACGATAGAAACAGAGCAACTCTTTCCATTTAATTCATACACTCCGCCCATATCATCTTTTACGGCTATGTTTATAATTTTACACGTGTTGCTGACAAAAGTCATTTTGGAATAGTAATGTGTTGCTGCACCGCCACTTCCACTAAACGAACCATCTATTTTTAAATTTTGCAAGCTGCGTATACCGAACTCATATCCATACACCGTAGAATCGTTATATCTTAATACTAAATATGTCGCATATTCATTATTGACATTAACCAAAAGTTCGTGATGGCTATCTCCGTCAAAGTCTATGAAAACATACTCGGTTGGGTAGGCTGGTGTAGGGGTTGCTAAAACGCCCTCTCCAAGCAAATGATTTTTTAAATAAACTTTTTTCCCAGTTTGCGTTATAAACATTTTCTCGCTTTTAAGAACTTCGGTTAGAATATTCTTTACATTAGTTTCAGTTGGCTTTGTTGAGTGGATATTGCTTGAGGATTTATTTATATGGGTCGTGCTTGTTGCTGAGGCGGTGATATTACATGTGTTGTTTTTATTTGTTGATGCAGAAGTATTTGCTTGTTGCGAAGAACAACTTGATAGAATAACAATGATTAAGGCAGATAGAAATATACATAAGGATTTTTTCATAAAAATGGCCTTTCTTTGTGAAAATGAATAATTGTTTTTCTTTAAAAACACAATTTAAAGCATTAGAGTTTATAAAAACAAAAAGCAACCTCATTAAAGGGAAGTTGCTTTTCATCGTAATTTAATATTACCTTTGCTCGATAACGGTTTTGCCGCCCATATAAGGCTGAAGCGCTTTTGGAATATTAACGCTGTACTTTTCACCATCAAAGTTAAGGTTATTTTCTAAAAATGCTATAAGCATACGGGGTGGGGCAACAACGGTGTTATTAAGGGTGTGTGCCAAATATTTTTTGCCGTCTTCACCCTTAACGCGAATACCAAGTCTTCTGGCCTGTGCGTCACCAAGGTTTGAGCAGGAGCAAACCTCAAAGTATTTTTGCTGTTTGGGGCTCCAAGCCTCAACATCGTATGATTTAACCTTTAAATCGGCAAGGTCACCTGTACAGCACTCAAGGGTGCGAACAGGAATATCCAAACTGTTAAAAAGCTCAACCGAGTAGCTCCACATTTTGTTAAACCAGTCCATGCTCTCTTCAGGCTTGCAAATAACTATCATTTCTTGCTTTTCAAACTGGTGGATACGGTAAATGCCGCGCTCCTCAATACCGTGGGCGCCCTTTTCCTTTCTAAAGCAGGGTGAATAGCTGGTCAGGGTAAGGGGCAGCTTTTCCTCGGGGGTGATGGTGTCAATGAATTTACCAATCATTGAATGCTCAGATGTACCTATAAGGTAAAGGTCCTCGCCCTCAATCTTATACATCATGGCGTCCATTTCTTCAAAGCTCATAACACCGGTAACAACCTTGCTTCTAATCATAAACGGGGGTATGCAGTAGGTAAAGCCCTTATCAATCATAAAGTCCCTTGCATAGGCGGTAACGGCGGAATGAAGACGGGCAATATCACCCATAAGATAATAAAAACCTTCACCTGCAACGCGGCCTGCCGCCTCTTTATCAATGCCTTCAAAAAGTGCCATAATGTCGGTGTGGTAGGGGATTTCAAAATCTTTAACGGTCTTTTCGCCGTACTGTTTAACCTCAACATTTTCGCTGTCGTCCTTACCAACAGGTACGCTGTCATCAACAATGTTGGGGATTTTCATTTGAATTTCTTTAACCTTGGTTTCAAGCTCGGCTTCCTTTTCCTCTAAAGCCTTAAGCTCGGCGGCCTGTTCGTTAACAAGGCGCTTCATATCTTCGGCTTCGTCACGCTTGCCCTGACCCATTAAAACACCAATCTGCTTACTAATCTTATTGCGGTTTGAGCGCAGTTCATTTGCTTTGGTGTTGGTGTCACGCTTTTCATTATAAAGTGTAATGATTTCATCCACCAAGGGCAGCTTGGAATCTTTAAACTTCTTCTTTATATTTTCTTTAACTAAATCGGGGTTTTCGCAAATAAATTTAATATCAAGCATTTTTCAACTCTCCTGTGTTTTGCTATGGTATATAGTATAGCACTTTATAAGGCTACTGTCAAACAAAAATACTATTGACCAAGCAATATTTTACATATATAATTAGGTTATAGTTAAATAAAAAGGCGGTGCTTTTATGAAGACCAAATTAACCCCAAGATTTTTAACGGCTCTTACAATTTTTAGCCTTATGGGTCAAATTGCCTGGGTTGTTGAAAATATGTATTTCAATGTATTTATTTATAAAATGTTTAATGCTACTGCGGGTGATATTTCACTAATGGTTGCGGCCAGTGCCGTTGCCGCCACACTTACCACCATATTTATGGGCGCCCTGTCCGACAAGGTGGGCAAGCGCAAGCTTTTTATTTGCGGTGGTTACATACTGTGGGGCATTTCAATTTTTAGCTTTGTATTTTTAAGACAAAATGTTATATCATCGTTTTTTGGTGCTACCGTTTCGGCTGCAAGCGTTGGGGTTAGCCTTACAATAATATTAGACTGTGTAATGACATTTTTTGGCTCATCGGCTAATGATGCCGCCTTTAACGCTTGGCTTACCGACAGCACCGACAGTACCAACCGCGGTGCGGCCGAGGGCATAAATGCCATGATGCCGTTAGTTGCTATTTTGGCGGTGTTTGGCGGATTTATGGCCTTTGATTTAAACAGTGCCGACAGTTGGAGTTTAATATTTACTATAATCGGCGCCGCCACATTGCTTGTGGGTATTTTGGGTATTTTTATTATAAAAGACCCTGCAATTAAGCCGTCTGAAACGGGTTATTTTAGTAATATTATTTACGGCTTTCGCCCAAAAACGGTAGTCCAAAATAAAAACCTTTATAAGGCGCTTATGCTTTTTGTTATATTTAACATTTCAATTCAAATTTTTATGCCCTACCTTATTTTATATTATGAGGTATCGCTTAAAATGGCCGACTATGTGCTAATAATGGCACCTGCCATTATTATAGCATCGGTAGTGACGGTGTTTTGGGGCAGATTTTATGATAAAAAAGGCTTTAAAACCTCGGCTGTTATTGCCCTTTTGGGACTTATTGCTGGCTATGTAATTTTAAGTCTGTTTAAGGCAACCGCACCCGTTTTTATAGGCTCGCTTTTAATGATGAGCGGCTACCTTGCAGGTATGGCTGTTTTTGGCGCCCTTATAAGGGACAATACCCCGCTTGGTAAGTCAGGCGGACTTCAAGGGGTTAGAATTTTTGCACAGGTTTTACTTCCCGGTATTATAGGTCCGTTTATTGGCAAAACCGTTTTGCAAAATGCAAAGACAGTGCTTAACAGTGACGGCACATATTCATTTGTGCCAAATGAAAGCATTTTCATAGCGGCACTTATACCTGCCGTTTTGGTTTTGGTGCTTGCCCTTTTGCTTTTTAAAAAGCAGCCGCCAAAGACCGTAACCCTAACCACCCCCTTTGAAAAGGATGTGGGGGACGTACCCTTTTCAGACCACCCACGCCCCCAAATGCAAAGGGATGGATATTTAAGCCTTAACGGTGAGTGGAGCCTTACCTCCTTTGGCAAAAAGGGTGAGGGGGATACTAAAAAAATTAAAGTACCCTTTCCGCCACAGTCAAAGGCATCGGGCGTGTATCAGACCTTTGATAAAAAAGACACACTTGTTTATGTAAAAAAATTCACCCTGCCAACCGACTTTAAGTATGAAAATATCATACTTCATTTTGATGCGGTGGATGCCGTTTCGGTGGTGTTTTTAAACGGCAAGCTGCTGGGTAAAAACACTTACGGTTATTTACCCTTTGAGTTTAATATAACCGACCTTTTAAAGGATGGTGAAAACACCCTGACTGTTGAGGTCAGAGATGAAACCAACCCCCTTTACCCCTACGGCAAGCAAAGAATAAAGCGGGGCGGTATGTGGTATACTCCCATTTCGGGTATATGGCAGTCTGTATGGCTTGAAGGCTGTGCTAAAAATTATATTAAAGAGCTAAAGCTTACCCCCACGCTTAACGAAATTACCATTGACACGGTAGGGGGCGACGCCAAAAAGCATATTAACATCAGCGGTGTTGGTGAATATGATTATGAGGGTGACAGTATAACAGTAAGAATTGAAAACCCCATTAACTGGACCCCCGAAAACCCACACCTTTATTACTTTGAATTAACGGCGGGTAAGGATAAGGTAAAATCTTACTTTGCGCTTCGCACCATTTCGGTGCAGGGGTATCAAAGCTATCCTGTTACCGCCCTTAATGATAAGCCATACTTCTTTAACGGACTTTTAGACCAAGGCTATTATTCTGACGGAATTTATCTGCCCTCCACCCCCGAAGGCTTTAAAAATGACATTTTAAGGATGAAAGCGCTTGGCTTTAATATGCTTAGAAAGCACATTAAAATTGAGCCTGATTTGTTTTACTATTACTGTGATTTTTATGGTATGGCAGTATTTCAAGATATGGTTAACAGCGGCAAATACAGCTTTTTTATTGATACCGCACTACCCACCCTTGGCCTTAAAAAAGGCTTTTTGCACGGGGCAAGTGAAAGGCGTAAGCTGCTTTTTGAAAATGCCGCAAAGGGCACTATAAGTCACCTTTATAACCACCCATCAGTTTTGCAGTATACCATATTTAATGAGGGCTGGGGTCAGTATGATAACTTCCGCCTTTATGATGAACTAAAGGCGCTTGACGGCACCCGCCTTTATGACACCGCATCGGGTTGGTTTAGACCTAAAAAAAGCGACTTTGAAAGTGAGCATATTTATTTTAAACCCATTAAATTAAAAGCAAAGCTTAAAGCTCCATTGTTCCTTTCAGAGTTTGGCGGTTATTCTTATAAAATAAGCGACCACAGCTTTAATTTAAGCAAAACCTATGGCTATAAAAAGTTTGATGAACAAAAATCATTTGTTTTGGCAATGCAAAATCTTTATGAAAATGAAGTTTTGCCGGCAGTAAAAAATGGACTTTCGGCAGCCGTTTTAACGCAGGTTAGCGATGTTGAGGATGAAACCAATGGCATTTTAACCTATGACCGTCAGGTGCAAAAGCTTGGGGTCGATGATTTAAAGCCCATTTTTGATAAAATAAGTGAAGAATTTGAAAATTTATATGCCCCCTTTAAGCCTTAATGCTTGACTTTTTTAAAGTTTTGGGGTATTATATTTAAAACGATAATGTGTTGACGGGGACAGTAGCTTTTATTCCACCATCAGAGAGCAGCGGCATTTTGCTGTAAGCCGCAGCGGTAAGGATTTTAAGTGAAAACCACCCCTGAGCGCCGACCGAAATAAGGCGGCCGCGTGGTTGCGTTATAAACCTTGAACAATCTTTTTAAGGTTGCTTCATCAAGTGGCACCGTTGGTGCAATTTGGGTGGAACCGTGGAAGCATAATTTATGCCTTCATCCCATTAGTGGATGAAGGCTTTTTTATTTTTATTGGAGGCATTTTTATGATTAACATTACCCTTAAAGGCGAAGTAGTAAAGCAGTTTGATAAGGGCGTAACCCCTTATGAGGTTGCTAAAAGCATCGGTGCGGGTCTTGCCAAGGCAGTTTGTGCCGCAAGCGTTAACGGTCAAACCGTTGATTTACGCACCCCCCTTAATGAGGACTGCAGTTTAGAGCTTTTAACCTTTGATGATGAATATGGCAGATTTACCTTCCGCCACACCGCATCACACATATTGGCTCAGGCCGTTAAAAGGCTTTACCCCGATGTAAAGCTTGCTATTGGCCCCGCTATTGATAACGGTTTTTATTACGATTTTGACAGCGAAAAAATGTTTACCCCCGAAATGCTGGAAAAAATTGAAGAAGAAATGAAAAAAATCGTTAAAGAGGATATTGCCCTCCAGCGCTTTACCATGCCCCGCGATGAGGCTATAAAGTATTTTGAGCAAAAGGGTGAGGACTATAAGGTGGAGCTTATAAGCGACCTGCCCGATGGTGAGGAGATTAGCTTTTATTCTCAAGGCGATTTTACCGACCTTTGCGCCGGCGCACACCTTATGTCTACAGGTGCTGTTAAGGCATTTAAACTGCTTTCGGCAACGGGTGCTTACTGGCGTGGCGATTCTAACCGCAAAATGCTTCAGCGTATTTACGGCACCGCCTTCCCCAAGGCATCAATGCTTGAAGAGCATCTTGTAGCACTTGAGGAGGCTAAAAAACGCGACCATAATAAGCTTGGCCGCGAGTTGGAGCTTTTCACCACCTCTGACCTTATTGGTCAGGGACTTCCCATAATGCTGCCAAAGGGCGCCCGTATGATTCAACTTTTACAGCGCTTTGTTGAGGATGAGGAACAAAAACGCGGTTGGCTTCTTACCAAAACACCCTATATGGCAAAGTCCGACCTTTATAAGCTTTCGGGTCACTGGGACCATTATCAAGATGGTATGTTTGTTTTGGGCGATGAGCAAAAGGATGATGAGGTTTTTGCCCTGCGTCCTATGACCTGCCCCTTCCAGTATCAGGCATATTTAAACCGTGCCCGTTCATATCGTGATTTACCCCTTCGATATAATGAAACCTCAACCCTCTTCCGTAATGAGGCATCGGGTGAAATGCACGGACTTATTCGTGTTCGCCAGTTCACCATCTCTGAAGGTCACTTAATGTGCACCCCCGAACAGCTGGAGGATGAGTTTAAGGGCTGCTTGGAGCTTGCCATTTATATGCTTAAAACCCTTGGCCTTTATGAGGATGTTTCATACAGATTTTCACAGTGGGACCCCGCTGATAGGGATAAATATATCGGCACTGAGGAGCAGTGGGATGAGGCTCAAGGTGTAATGCAAAGAATTTTAGACCACCTTGAAATTCCTTATAAAATCGGTATTGGTGAAGCCGCATTCTACGGTCCCAAGCTTGATATTCAAATTAAAAATGTTCACGGTAAAGAGGATACTCTTATTACCATTCAGGTTGACCAAATGTTGGCTGAAAAATTTGGTATGGAGTATGTGGATAAGGACGGCACCAAGAAAAATCCCTACATTATCCACCGCACCTCAATCGGTTGTTATGAGCGCACCTTGGCACTGCTTATTGAAAAATATGCAGGCGCATTCCCGCTTTGGCTTGCACCCGTTCAGGTTAAGCTTTTACCCATTGCCGACCGTCACTTTGACTACGCAAATGAGGTTAAAGCCAAGCTTGAAGCGGTTGGCATGCGTGTTGAGCTTGATGACCGCAATGAAAAAATCGGTTACAAAATTCGTGAGGCAAGAATGCAGCGTGTACCCTATATGCTGGTTATGGGTGACAGTGAGGTTGCCGATGGCACACTTTCGGTTCGCTCCCGTAAAGAGGGCGACCTTGGCGCAAAATCGGTTGATGAATTTATAGCCGCCGCCCTGGTTGAAATAAATACCAAAGCAAAATAGACTTTAAAGTAGTATAATAAAAAACGGTGACTTGCATTTAACAAGTCACCGTTTTTATCGTTTTATTATACCGTTGCGTGTTGCTTTGGCGGCACATACTTAAATTTTTCAACCTGCTCTAAAAGGGCGTTATCTTCATCAACATTTGCAACCATTGTAAGGGGAGCGGTTAAATCTAAGCTAAGTACACCCATTACCGATTTTGCGTTTACTATATATTTGCCGCTAAGCAGTTCAATATCATAATTTTTTTCAGATGCGCCCGCAACAAATTCGCGCACATCCTCAAGCGTTTTAAGAACAATTTTTTGCTCTATCATAAGGGCATGCCCCTTTCTGCTTTATTTTTGCTTTAAAGCCTACTGATAATACTACTTTTTTTGAAAAATGTCAACCCCCAAGCATTTATAAAAGGTCTTTTTGCCGTAATATGGCAAAGGTTGTAACTTTTTTGTAACTTTTTTATGGAAATTATAATATTTCTCTTGCAAAATTATTTAAAAAAGTGTACAATAGACTAGTAATAATGTAAATATAAGGAGTTGTTTTCTTTATGTCAAACAGATTGTTTCAGGGCGTAGTTCATCAAATGAAGGATGCAATAGACCGTACCATAGGCGTTATGGACGAAAACTATACTATTATTGCATGCAGTGAGCTGCTTCGCATCGGTGAAACACAAGAGTTTGAAACCTACCCAATGGTTAGCGGTAATGAGGCTTTTATAAGCGGACATTTTACATATAAACCCTTTGGCACACCTCAACACCCTGAGTATACTCTGTTTGTTGAGGGTAATGACCCCCAAGCCGCAAAGTATTGCGCCATTTTATCGGTTGCACTTTCAAACATTAAGCACTATTATGATGAAAAGTATGACCGTGGCAACTTTATTAAAAATGTTATTCTTGATAATATTTTACCCGGCGATATTTACATTAAATCACGCGAGCTTCATTTTAACAGCGAAGTTTCACGCGTAGTACTTCTTATTCGCGTTGTTACCCATAATGATGTTTCGGTTTATGATGTTATTCAAAACCTTTTCCCCGACAAAACCAAGGATTTTGTTATAAACATAAGTGAAACCGACATTGCCATTGTTAAAGAAATTAAGCCCGACATTGAAACCAAGCATTTAGAAAAGCTTGCCCGTTCAATTGTTGATACCCTTTCGGGCGAATTTTACACCCACTCGGTTGTTGGTATAGGTAGCATTGTTGAAAACCTTAAAGACCTTGCCCGCTCATTTAAAGAGGCACAAATGGCATTAGAGGTTGGCAAGGTGTTTGACACCGAAAAAACCATAGTAAGCTATGATAATTTAGGTATTGCAAGGCTTATTTACCAGCTTCCCACCACCCTTTGTGAAACATTTTTAAGGGAGGTATTTAAGCGCGGCTCAATTGAAAGCCTTGACCAAGAAACC
>JAFNZJ010000086.1 GCA_017382915.1 Clostridia bacterium
CAAAGCTTGCAACCGAGCTGCCCACCGAAATTAACAATAAGTGGGATTTTGTAAACCTGCCCCACTGCTGGAATGCTATTGACGGTCAGGACGGCGATAATGATTATTTCCGCGGCACCGCATATTATGCTAAAACCATTAAAAAGGCAGAACTTCCCGAAGCCGAGCAGTATTATTTGGAAATTCAGGGTGCTAACTCCTCTGCCGATGTTTATTTAAACGGCAAAAAATTAGCACACCACGATGGCGGTTATTCCACCTGGCGCGTAAATCTTACCGATGCGCTTGACGCAATAAACCTTTTGGTAATTGCTGTTGATAACTCTGCCAATGAAACTGTTTATCCCCAAATGGCTGACTTTACCTTCTACGGCGGTATTTACCGTGATGTAAATCTTATCTGCGTAAATGAAAGCCACTTTGATTTAGATTATCACGGCGGTCCCGGTCTTGCCGTTACACCTGAGGTTGAGGGTAAAAACGCCAAGGTTAAGGTTGAGGCCTATGTAACCAATCTTAAGGCAGGTCAAACCCTTCGCTACACAATTACTGCCGCTTGCGGCTGCACCGTTGCAAGCACAGTTGGTACCGATACCATAGCAAACCTTGAAATTGAAGATGTCCGCCTTTGGAACGGTCGTAAAGACCCATATCTTTACACCGCCAAGGTTGAACTTTTAGATGGTGATGAGGTTATTGATGCCGTTACCACCCGTTTTGGTTGCCGTACCTTTGAAATTGACCCTGAGCGCGGCTTTATATTAAATGGTGAGGAATATCCACTTCGCGGTGTATCCCGCCATCAGGACCGTTGGGGTGTTGGTAACGCACTGTTGCCCGAACATCATAAGGAGGATATTGACCTTATTTTAGAGGTTGGTGCTACCACCATCCGCCTTGCCCACTATCAGCACGCACAGTATTTTTATGACCTTTGTGATGAGGCAGGTCTTGTAATCTGGGCAGAAATTCCCTACATTTCAAAGCATATGCCAACCGGTCGTGAAAACACCATAAGCCAAATGAAGGAGCTTATTGTTCAAAACTATAACCATCCATCAATCGTTGTTTGGGGACTTTCAAATGAAATTTCTATCGGCGGTTCGGATGATGATTTGCTGGAAAATCATAAAATCTTAAACGACCTTTGCCACGAAATGGATAAAACCCGCAAAACCACCATTGCGGCCGTTTCAATGTGTAAAATGGATGACCCATATTTACAAATTCCCGATGTTGTAAGCTATAACCACTACTTTGGTTGGTACGGCGGCGACACCGAAATGAACGGACCTTGGTTTGATAAATTCCACGCAATGCACCCGAGTATTCCTATTGGTTGTTCTGAATATGGTTGTGAGGCACTTAACTGGCATACCTCCAACCCAACACAGGGCGACTATACCGAGGAATATCAGGCATATTACCATGAGGAGCTTATTAAACAGTTCTTCACCCGTAAATATATGTGGGCAACCCATGTATGGAATATGTTTGACTTTGGCGCAGATGCCCGTAATGAGGGTGGCGAAAACGGTCAAAACCATAAGGGTCTTGTTACCTTTGACCGCAAGTATAAAAAGGATTCCTTCTACGCTTATAAGGCATGGCTGTCTGATGACCCATTTGTTCACCTTTGCGGCAAGCGTTATGTTGATAGGGTAGAGGATGTTACCAAGGTAACGGTTTATTCAAATCAACCCGAGGTTGAACTTTTTGCAAACGGCAAAAGCCTTGGCAAAAAGACCGCCGATGACCACTTCTTCTACTTTGAAGTACCCAATGTTGGTGAGACCACCTTGGTTGCCGTTGCAGGCGACTTTAAGGATGAGGGTGTAATCCGCAAGGTTGACACCTTTAATGAAGATTATCGCCTTAAAGAAAAGGGCGCAATCTTAAACTGGTTTGACATTGATGCCCCCGAAGGCTATTTCTCACTTAATGATAAAATAAGTGATATTATGGCAACCGTTCGCGGCAAGCTTTTATTCGCAGGCCTTATGACCAAGCTTCTTGGCGGTAAGGGTAAGGATAAGGGTGAAGGTGACGGCAAAATTATGGGCTTTGATGTTACCCCCGATATGATGGCTATGATGGGCGGCTTTACGGTACTTCGTATGGTTACTTTAGCCGGCAGTATGATGGAGGGCAAAATAACCAAAGAAATGCTTTTAGACCTTAATGCCCAGCTTAATAAAATTAAAAAGCCTAAAAGCAAATAACCTATAAAAATTTAAGGTCAGCTTGGGGGTATCACCCCCGGGCTGACTAATGAAGTTTAAAAGGAGAATAAAAACCATGCCAATGCAAATGACCTTTAGATGGTACGGTAAGGGTAATGATAACATTTCCCTTTCGGATATTAAGCAAATACCCGGTGTTACAGGTATTGTTTGGGCCCTGCACGATAAAATGCCGGGCGAAATCTGGCAACCCGAAGAAATTGCCGAGGTAAAAAAACAACTTGATGAATACGGCTTTAACATGGATGTTGTTGAGTCGGTTAATGTACACGATGACATTAAAATAGGTCTGCCCTCAAGGGATAAGTATATTGAAAATTATAAGCAGACCATACGCAATTTAGCACCATTTGGTGTTAAGGTTATCTGCTATAACTTTATGCCTGTTTTTGACTGGACCCGTTCAAACCTTTTCCATGAGGTGGGTGATGGCTCCACCGCGCTTTTTTATGAAAAGGGTATGATTCAAGATGACTATAATGCAATGGCAAGGTACATTTTAGATTTTACCGAAAAGTATAATATGTCCTTCCCCGGTTGGGAGCCCGAAAGAATGGCCAAGCTTGATGAGCTTTTTAAAGCCTATGCCGATGTTGACCACGAAAAACTCTGGGCCAACCTTAAATACTTCCTTGAGGCGATTATGCCGGTTTGTGAAGAAACAGGCATTAAAATGGCAATACATATGGATGACCCACCCTGGGATATTTTTGGCCTGCCCAGACTTCTTGTTGATGAGCCAAGCATTGACCGTTTCCTCAAAATGGTTGACCACCCCTGCAACTGCTTAACACTTTGCTCGGGCAGTTTAAATGCCAACCCCGAAAACAATGTAGCAGAAATTGTTCGCAAGCATTGTGATAGGGTTGCCTTTGCCCACATCCGCAACGTTAAGCATTTTGAAAACGGTGATTTTTCTGAAGCCAGCCACCGCGACTGTGATGGTGACACCGGAATTTTAGATATTTTAAAGGCCTACCACGATGGCGGTTTTGAGGGTTATATTCGTCCCGACCACGGTCGTCACCTTTGGGGTGAGGGACCAGGTACCGTCCGCCCGGGTTACGGACTTTATGACCGCGCACTTGGTATTATGTATATGCTTGGTGTTTGGGATATGCTTGATAAACAAAAGGGGAGCAAATAAAAATGATTAAATTACCACTTAATATTGATTATAGCGGCAAGGTTGTTGTGGTTACAGGCGCGGGCGGTTTAATCTGCGGCGCTATGGCACGCGCCTTTGCCCAAAGCGGTGCAAAGGTTGCCGCGCTTGACCTTAATGAGGATGCCGTTAAAGCCTTGGCTGATGAGCTTAAGGCAGAGGGCTTTATTTGTGAGGGATATAAGGCAAATGTATTAGAGATTGAATCTTTAGAGCAGGTTCATGCCGCCGTTTTAAAGGACCTTGGCAGGTGTGATATTTTGGTAAACGGTGCAGGCGGTAATAACCCCCGCGCCACCACCGATAATGAATATCATCACGAAGCAAAAGAGGGTGGAAAGTCGTTCTTTGATTTAGATGCCGCAGGTGTTGATTTTGTATTTAAACTCAACTTCCAGGGCACACTGCTTCCCACACAGGTTTTTGCCAAGGATATGGCAGATGCAAAAAAAGGCTGTATTTTAAACATTTCTTCAATGAATGCTTATACTCCTCTTACCAAAATCCCTGCATATTCTGCTGCTAAAGCAGGCATTTCAAACTTTACACAGTGGCTTGCAACCCACTTTGCAGGCACAGGTATTCGTTGTAATGCCATTGCCCCCGGATTTTTGGTGTCCAGCCAAAACAAGGCACTTCTTTTTAATGAGGATGGCACACCCACACCCCGCTCGGCAAAAATATTGGGCGGTACCCCTACCGGCCGCTTTGTAGATGCTGAGGAGCTGCTTGGTGCAACATTATTCCTTTGTGATGATGGTGCGGCATCAGCAATTACCGGTGTAGTGCTTCCTGTTGACTGCGGTTTTGCCGCATATTCAGGCGTATAACCCCCAAAAAATCACATAAAAACAGTGGCAACCCAACTTTTAATTGGGTTGCCTTTTTATATTTATATAAATGTTAAAAAATAAACAAATTACCCTTTGATTTTGAAAACTAAAGTGGTATAATGGATGTGTATAATTATGCGCGTAATGGCATATTATTATATATTTTTTTGGGAAAGGAGGACATTTTAAATGAAAAACAGAAAAAGAGCATTAGTTGCATTTTTCCTTGCAGCAGTTTTATGTCTTGGTGTAGGTTATGCAGCAGTTACCGATATCTTAGATATCCAGGGTGTTGCTAATGTTAACGCTACCGCTGCTGAAGCATCATTTGATGAGGATATTTACTTCAGCAATGCAGTTGCAAACGGTGTTGGTACCCCTAACACTGCCTCCATCAATGCTGATAATGCAGATAAGGGAACCTTTACGGTTAACAGCCTTGCAGGTAAGGGCGATAAAGCTACCTTCACCTTCACCATCATAAACAAAGGTGACCTTACTGCTGAAATCACCCCTGCCATTGTTAGCCACACCAACGAAGAATTTTTCGCTGTTTCAAGTGACTGGCAAGGTGCAACCAAAACTCTCGCAGGTAGCGGTGCTACAATTGACTACACCGTTACTGTTGAATTGCTCAAAACCCCTACCACCACAATTGGTTCTCAGTTTGGTATTGAGCTTACCGCAGTTGCAGAGTAATTTTTTAAATACAATCAGCAAGGAGAAGGTGTAATGAGTAAAGCTAAAAATATTTTTTACATACTTACCTGCGCTTTTGCAGGTGCCCTTCTTCTTTGCTGCTTTGTGTTTAAAGGTGATTACACTAATTTAGTGCTTGCGGGTTTAGTGGTTGCCTTTGCTGTTGCTATGGGCATACTTGTTAAAAAACGCAGTGAGCTTAGCATTAAGTACAGGCAGGTTGCCGCAATTACCTTAGCGGCGGCCATTATGATGGTAACAATTTACTTTTTAAGCAGTTTGGGTTTTGGCTTTTATAAAACCCCGATAGTGCTTATTTACCTTACAAAATATATTTTGCCCTTTGCAGTTACTATTATTGCGGCAGAATATATGCGTATGGTTATTTTGGCGCAAAACACCCGCTTTGGTACAGTTTTTAGTTACCTTTGC
>JAFNZJ010000087.1 GCA_017382915.1 Clostridia bacterium
ATTGAGGTAAGTGTTACCTTGCCAATAGCCATTGCCATACCGCCGATACCTGCTATTAGTATAACCGAAACGGTAAAGAGATTTGCATTATCTTCAAGGTTAACCTTTTGAATCATCTTAAGACCTGAAACAGCGATGAAGCCGTAAAGGGTTATGCAAACGCCGCCCATTACGCAGCCGGGGATAGAATCTAAGAAAGCAACAAAGGGTGAAATGAAGGATATAACAATTGCCATAATAGCGGTGGTAGTGATGGTAGCAACAGAAGCATTTCTGGTAATAGCTACGCAACCAACCGACTCACCATAGGTGGTGTTGGGGCAACCGCCAAAGATAGCACCTGCAGCAGAGCCAACGCCGTCACCAAGAAGGGTGCGGTGTAAGCCGGGGTCTTCAAGAAGGTCTTTGTCAATGATGGTTGAAAGGTTTTTGTGGTCGGCAATATGCTCTGCAAATACAACAAATGCAACAGGAACATAAGCAACAGCAATGGTTGCTACATAGGTCCAGCTGAAATCTTTTACGCCCTTAATAGCCTCAAGGAAGGTAAATTCAGGAACAGCAAGGAAGGTGTTAAGAGTTACACCGCCATCAACAAGTGCCTTGAAGGGGGCAAAGTCAATAACCTTAAGAGCATCAATACCGGTTTGATAACCAATTACTGTGAAAATCATAGCAACTGCGTAACCAGCAAGGATACCAATTATAAAGGGAATAAGTTTTGCCATTTTTTTGCCGTAGGTTGAGCAAAGAACAACAACAAAAAGGGTTACCATTGCACAAACAAATGATGCCCAAGCAGAGCCACTCATAATATATGCGCCGTTTGCATCTTGGGGACCGTATGAAAATACATCCTTAATGGCGGCGCCTGCAAGTGATAAACCGATTATTGCAACGGTGGGGCCAATAACTGCTGCAGGCATAAGTTTGTTAATCCAATTAACGCCTACAAATTTAACTACAATAGCAATAACAACATAAACAAGACCGGCAAAAACAGCACCAAGAATAATACCAAGGTAACCGAGTGATGCCGATACAGCACCTGCAAAAGCGGCTACCATTGAACCAATAAAGGCAAAGGATGAGCCAAGGAAAACAGGGCTGCGGAATTTAGTGAACAACTGATAAACAAGTGTACCTACACCTGCACCAAAAAGTGCGGCAGAGGCAGTCATACCGTTACCAACTATTGCAGGAACGGCGATGGTTGCGGCCATGATTGCCAAAAGCTGTTGAAAAGCAAATACAATCAACTGGCCGAATTTTGGCTTGTCATGAATGCCAAAAACAAGTTTGTTCTGCATAACTAAAACCTCACAATATAAAATTTTTTAATAGACTTATGCTATTTAAAATTTTAACATATATTTAATAACTTTTCAACAATAAAAAACAAAATTAGACAAATTGTTTAAAAAAATATACTATATGTCGAATATAAAGACAAAACACCCCACTAAATATGCCGAATTGCATTTTAGTGGGGTGTGAATATAATTTTTGCTTATTTACCAAAAATTTCGGGGCAAAGGCCGTTGTTTATAAAGTCATCGTTGCGAATCATATTGCCGCCAAAGCCGGCGGTACGCATATATTTATAGCTTGGGTCTATATTTGCAGTGGTGCTGCCAACGCCCTTACCCATATCGGTTAATATTTTACCGTCGGGTGCCACTATCATAGAGCAGCCGCCCAAATCATCACTATTCATTGAATATGATGATTTTGCAACAAAGGCATTACACCTAAATGCAATAAGTCTGGTTTGGGCGCGGATAATATCCACCGACTCGCCACGCTGATAACCGGGGATAAGTATAATATCAGGCTTTTGGCTTGCTAAATATTCTATTTGCTCATTAAAATATACATCATAGCAGGTTAAAAAGCCAAACTTAATGCCGTCAAGTTCAAAAACGCACTCACCGTTTCCCCGCTCAACACCCAAATCAAGTTCTGATGGCGGCAGGTGGATTTTATCATAAACAAAGGCAACCTCGCCCGATTTATTAAACAAATATGTACTGTTTTTAATCTTGCCATCACGCTGTTCTAAAACATTGATTGCAACATATGCCGATTTTTCTTTAGCAATTTCGCCCGCCTTTTTAAGCATTGCCTTGGCGCGTGGCATGGCGGCCTTTTCGCTTTCGGCATCAGAAATGCCGCCCGCATTTGAATATTCGGGTAAAACTATTAGTCCGTTTTCCCCCACCTTTTGGGTCTCATTTATTAAAAAATCTGCTATTTTTTCATCAGGATTATCGCCCATAAAATATGAAGGCTGAACTACCGTTATGTTTAACATACTAACTACCCCTTTAAAACAGTATATCTATGCGGTTTTAGTTTTATCTTCCTTATAAAACCAAACTGCTAAAATCACGGCACAAAGACCGGAAATAAGCTTGCCAACTATCATAGGCAAAATATAACTGCTGTCAAATGCCATTGTAAAGGCAAGATGTCCGCCAAAAGTAAAGCCAGCAGACACCGCAAATGCAGAATTAAGCACAATGCCCTTTTTATCCATTTTATCCATAACACCAAAGGTTAGGGTGCTGGTTACGGTGGTTGACAGCAGGGTAATTGCCGATACCGAGTTAATGCCCATTTTTGATGATAACCTGTTTAAAGGTTTATTTAAAAGCTTTGAAACAATAAACATCATAGGAAGTGCGCCGGCAAGGGTAATACAGGCATTTACACATATAAAGGCCGCATTTTCAAGGCTATCAAAATGGGGGGTTATTTTTATTTTGGTAAGGAAGGTAAATACCGCACACAAAAGACCTATAATCGCAAGTGACTTCATAAACAAGCCAAAAATCGCAAAGCATTTAATACAGATTTTTTGAAAGAAAATAAGTCCAACTGCTATAATTACCGAAAGAATAATTAAAGGAAGCAGGTTAATAAGAATTGCAAAAGGATTTATTTTACAAATAAGTCCCGAAACAAAACTGCCTATTGGAATGGTTATAATACCACAAAGAAGACCAATAAAAAGTTCTTTATGCCGACTTTTTGAAACGGTGCTGATAGAAAACGGCAGGGTAAAGGATATTACGCACCCCATCATAGATGAAATTATAAATGCGTTATATTTGCCTATATCGGGCGATTTATATATAGCCTGTGCCAGCGATGTGCCGCCCATATCATTGGCCAAAATTGAAGCGGGAATTATTGATGGGTCTATGCCAAAAATATTATAAAACCATTCAAAAACGGGGGCAAGCCAAACACCCAGCGCAGGTGCCAAAACAATCATTCCCAGCATGGATAGGGCCATTGGGCAAAACAAAGCAAAGCCTTTTTCAAACTCTTTACCCAAGCCAAATTTGTTGCCTATTAAATAATCGGCCGCGCCAATTATAAAAGATATTAATACAACTATGCTTATGGCGTTCATAGTGCAATCTCCTTAAAGCCGCTTTCGGTAAGAATGTATTTTGATTTAAAGCCTGCCGCCAAAATAAGCTGCTCGGCCTCATCATAAAAGCAATCAATATAGTCTTTATTATGGCAGTCTGATGTTATTACAACACCAAAGCCAAGGCGTTTAAACTCCTTCAAAAATTCCATTTGTGGGTAGGGTGCTGTTCGGTATCCTCGTGCAACGGCACCTGTGTTAACCTCAAAAGCGGGTATTTTACCCTTAAGGGCGTGAATAGCCTCAAGCCCTAAATTAAGATATTCCTTTGAAGTAACATCAATAAATTTGCCCTTTTCATTGTTCTTGGTTAAAAGGTCAAAATGACCAACAATATCTACATTGTGCTTTTGCGGTAACTTTGCAACGGTTTCAAAGTATCTTTTGGCAAAGCTTAAACCGTCCCCGCCAAAATTTGAGTTAACATAGTCAAGCGTTTCTTCAAGTCCACGGTCAAAGCCCAACAGCTTGCCATCAAAATCAATATAATGCACCGAGCCTATAAGGTAATCATAGTCTTCGGTCGGCATTTCAGAATAAAACTCCATCTCTAAAC
>JAFNZJ010000088.1 GCA_017382915.1 Clostridia bacterium
ACAATAGCGTCAAGCAAGGGTTGTACACCCTTATTACGATAAGAAGTACCGCAGCAAATGGGCACCATTTCATTAGCAATGGTAGCCTTACGAATGCAGGTTTTAATCTCATCAACGGTGAGTTCTTCACCCTCAAAGTATTTTTCCATAAGGGCTTCATCCTGCTCAGCAACAGACTCAATAAGCTGAGTTCTGTACATTTCTGCCTGTTCTTTCATATCCTCGGGGATGTCCTCAATGCGAACATCGTTACCAAGGTCATCATAATACATAATTGCGTTGTTGTTTATAAGGTCGATGATTCCTCTAAATTTATCCTCAACACCAATAGGTAACTGAATCGGAACAGCATTACATTGGAAACGCTCTTTAACCATATCTAAAACATTGTAGAAATCGGCACCCAGGATGTCCATTTTATTAACATAGATCATACGGGGAACCTTATATTCATCAGCCTGACGCCAAACGGTTTCAGACTGAGGTTCAACACCACCCTTAGCACAGAGAACGGTTACAGAACCGTCAAGAACTCTGAGTGAACGCTGAACTTCAACGGTGAAGTCAACGTGGCCGGGGGTGTCTATGATATTAACACGATGGTCCTTCCAGAAGCAGGTGGTAGCAGCAGAGGTAATGGTAATACCTCTTTCCTGCTCTTGCTCCATCCAGTCCATAGTTGCAGCGCCATCATGGGTTTCACCAAGCTTACGAACCTTACCGGTATAGTAAAGTATACGCTCGGTGGTGGTGGTTTTACCTGCATCTATATGGGCCATAATGCCAATATTTCTTGTTTGTTCCAAAGACACCTTTCTTGGCATAATTTCCTCCTAGTTTGGGCATAAATGCCCTGTTTAACAAAAGTTTAAACGCTGTATAAAAATTACCAGCGATAGTGAGCGAATGCCTTGTTAGCTTCTGCCATTTTATGGGTATCTTCACGCTTTTTAAATGCGCCACCCATTTCATTAACAGCATCCAAAATTTCGCCTGCTAAACGCTCCTTCATAGTTGCTTCAGAGCGGGTACGGCTATAAACTGTGAGCCAACGAAGACCCAAGGTTTGCTTTCTTTCGGGGCGAACCTCAAAAGGAACCTGATAGGTTGCGCCGCCCTTACGAACAGCCTTAACCTCTAATTGGGGCATTACGTTTTCCATGGCCTGCTCAAAAACCTCTAAAGGTTCTTTTCCTGTCTTTTCGGAAATAATATCAAAAGCACCATAAACGATTTTTTGAGCAACACCCTTCTTACCATCATACATAATGTTGTTGATGAGACGGGTCACAATTTTTGAATTATAAACTGGATCTGGCAAAACATCACGTTTTGCAATAAAGCCTCTTCTTGGCACTTCTCTTCCCTCCTTCACATATATGATATCTCAGGTACTCGAGCGACAATCATCCCGTGGCACCAAGCAAGGGCGAAAAATATATATTAACGCCGCTGCTTTTGGTACTTGCAGCAGAGGATTTGTCATAAATCTTGTAAAAAATTAGTTGCTTACTTAGCGCTGGCCTTTGGTCTTTTAGCGCCATACTTTGAACGCGACTGCATTCTGTTGGCAACACCCTGTGTATCAAGAGTACCACGAATAATATGGTAACGAACACCAGGGAGGTCCTTAACACGGCCACCACGAATTAAAACCACGCTATGCTCCTGCAGGTTGTGACCTATACCGGGAATGTAAGCTGAAACTTCAATACCATTTGAAAGACGAACCCTGGCAATTTTACGAAGAGCCGAGTTAGGCTTTTTAGGGGTTGAAGTTTTAACCGCAGTACAAACGCCACGTTTTTGAGGAGATTCCTGGTCGGTAGGCTGACGCTTCATAGAGTTAAAACCCTTTAAAAGTGCGGGAGCCTTAGCCTTTTTAACAATGGTTTCTCTACCGTTGCGAACTAACTGGTTAAAGGTTGGCATACTACACCTCCTAATAAAATATTTATATAAAGCCTTTAGGACAGGAGGAATTACTCCCCCTGCCTTAAAGCCATATATCATTTATTTGTGAGGTTTAGGCTGTTTGCCCAAACTTCCACGCAATAACAAATTTTACACTTAAAATGCAAATTTGTCAAGTGTTTTTTAAGAATTTTAAAAATTCTTATTCGGCAGTTGCCTCTTCTGCAGCTTCTGCATTTTCACCTTCGGTTTCAAAGGTGAAAGCATCTTCCTCAGCAAATTCGGCCTCTTTTTCGGCGTTTATAATGTTATCAATATACTGCTTTGCGCGGTCATTGTAAACACGCATACCTGTACCTGCGGGTACGAGTTTACCAATAATAACATTTTCTTTAAGACCAAACAGAGGATCGCTTTTACCCTGGATAGCTGCCTCGGTAAGAACACGAGTAGTTTCCTGGAATGATGCAGCAGAAAGGAATGAGTCGGTTGCAAGTGAAGCCTTGGTAATACCAAGAAGTACGGGGTTGCAGGTAGGAACAACCAAACCTTCTTCACCTGCAGCAATGCGGGCTTCAACCTCGGCCTTGGCGGCTTCAAACTCACTGCGCTCAATGCGTGAAAGTGGCAACAGATTTGTGCTGCCTGCATTTTCAACAGTTACCTTACGCATCATTTGACGGATAATAACCTCAATGTGCTTATCGTTGATATCAACACCCTGTGTACGGTAGGTTGCCTGAATCTGCTCAATAATATAGTCTTGAACAGCTTCCGGTCCTAATACATCAAGGATATCCTGCGGGGCAATTGCGCCATCTACAAGGGGTTCACCCTTATAAACGGTGTCACCCTCTGCAACGCGAAGGCGTGCAGTAACGGGAATTGGCATATGCTCCTCAACAGGCTCACCCTTTGCATCAAGTCCGTTAATAACAACAACCTTATTTCTCTTTTCTTCGGTAATTGTTACAGTACCTGCACACTTGGCAATAATACCTGCGCGCTTAGGACGACGGGCTTCAAAGAGCTCTTCAACACGGGGAAGACCCTGTGTGATATCTTCGGTAGATGCGATACCACCGGTATGGAAGGTACGCATGGTAAGCTGGGTACCGGGCTCACCGATAGACTGTGCAGCAATAATACCAACAGCCTCACCAACGGTTACAGGTGTGCCGGTTGCAAGGTTTGCACCATAGCACTTGCGGCATACACCGTGGTGTGAACGGCAGTTGAGGATTGAGCGAATGCTAACGCTCTGCTGACCTTCAGGACGCTGGAGTAAGATTTCTTCAATCTTCTCGGCCTTTTCTTTTGAAAGCATTTCATCCTTGGAGGCAAGCACCTCACCGGTAGCATCATCAATGAAATCGTTAAGCAGATAACGACCAATTAAACGCTCAGCAATGGGCTCTAACAGGTGATTACCCTCTTTGATTTCTTTAACGGCAAGTCCCTTGGTGGTGCCGCAATCGTCATCACGAACAATAACATCCTGCGAAACATCAACCAAACGACGGGTCAAATAACCTGAGTCAGCGGTACGAAGTGCGGTATCGGCAAGACCTTTACGGGCACCACGTGAAGAAATAAAGTACTCAAGTACGTTAAGACCTTCACGGTAGTTAGCACGAATAGGAACTTCAATAACCTTACCGGAGGTATTGGCAATAAGTCCGCGCATACCTGCAAGCTGACGAATCTGGCTCATAGAACCACGGGCGCCTGAATCGGCCATCATAAAGATGGGGTTGAATTCATCAAGGTTGCCCTTAAGTGCATCGGCAACATCCTCGGTTGCCTTGTTCCAGATTTCAATTACCTGACGGCTACGCTCATCATCACTGATAAGACCGCGTTTAAAGAACTGGTTGCACTTGTCAATTTTCTTTTCTGCTTCGGCCAAAATGTCAGCCTTAACAGGAGGAATAACGGCATCATCAACGGCAACGGTAATAGCACCCTTGGTTGAGTACTTAAAGCCGGTAGCCTTAATGTTGTCAAGAACAATAGCGGCCTTGCTGGTACCATGAACACGGATACAGTCATCAATAATGCGGCCTAACTTTTTCTTGTCAATTTTGTTAACCTTGCCATTTTTATCATATACAGGGATTTCTAAATCCAACTCATGACCTAAAACTGTACGGTCAATACCGCCAAGGTCCTGAGGAATAGATTCATTGAATATAATGAAACCAACAGTGGCATCAATTATTCTTGAAATGTTTTCACCCTTATGATTTTTACCGGTTACCCTTACCTTAATTGGGGCATGAAGTCCAAGGTTGCCGGTTTGGTATGCCATAATGGCCTCATCCTTATCACGGAAAACGCGATAACGATATTCGCCGGTGGCTTCATCCTTAACGGGGGCACCTTTTTCATCATTCTTAACAATGGTAAGGTAATAAGAACCAAGAGCCATATCCTGTGTAGGAACGGTTACAGGCTTACCGTCTGAGGGTTTAAGCAGGTTGTTAGCAGCCAGCATAAGGAAGCGGGCTTCAGCCTGTGCCTCAGCAGAAAGGGGTACGTGAACAGCCATCTGGTCACCGTCAAAGTCGGCGTTGTAAGCGGTACATACCAAGGGGTGAAGCTTAAGTGCGCGACCCTCAACCAGTACGGGCTCAAATGCCTGAATACCAAGTCTGTGAAGGGTAGGTGCACGGTTAAGCAGTACGGGATGTTCCTTAATAACTACATCAAGTGCATCCCAAACCTGTGAATCTGCACGCTCAACCATCTTACGGGCTGTTTTAATGTTGTTAACAACATCGGTCTTAACAAGGCGCTTCATAACAAAGGGCTTAAACAGCTCTAATGCCATTTCCTTAGGAAGACCGCATTGATACATTTTAAGTTCAGGACCAAC
>JAFNZJ010000089.1 GCA_017382915.1 Clostridia bacterium
ATACCAACTCATCTAAAACAAAGGGTATGGCATCATTAAAGCGCAAAATCCCTGCCGATATACCTGATGATTTAACCCAAACCGTTAAAGAATATGCCTGCCGTACCTTTAAGGCTATTGGCGGTCACGGAGTAGTCAGAATTGACTTTTTAATGGATAACCAAAGTAAAGAAATCTTCGTTAATGAAATTAACACTATACCTGGTTCATTAGCCTTTTATCTTTGGGAGGCTGACGGTATGAAATATACCGAACTGCTTGATAAACTTATATCCCTTGCCTTTTCAAGAAAACGCAAAAAGGATAATCTTCACTTTGAAATTGAAACCAATATTTTATCACAGTGTGGCTCATTTGGCTCAAAGGGTACAAAGGGCAGTAAACTATAATTAATTGGAGCTGATTTTTTGACAAGCTTGCTCTTAAAACTGTTTATAAAAAACTCTAACGATACGGCGAATCCTACGGTTCGCCGTAAATATGTTAATTTAGGCAGTGCCGTTGGTGCCGTTTCAAACATACTGCTTTTTATAATTAAGATGATAATTTTCTTTATTTCGGGCAGTATTTCGGTTATGGCAGATGCCTTTAACAACCTTTCAGATATCGGCTCATCGGCCGTTACTGCAATTGGTTACCGCCTTTCAGAAAAACCTGCCGATAAAGAGCATCCTTTTGGCCACGGCAGACTTGAATATATGTCGGCAATGGTTGTAGCGGTTTTAATACTGCTGGTTGGCTTTGAACTGCTAAAAACTTCCTTTGATAAAATCTTTAACCCCGAACAGTTACGGTTTGAGGTTTTTTCGGTAATCGCCCTTGCCGCCTCGGTAATAATTAAGTTTTGGATGTTTTTATTTAACCGTAAAATTGGCAAAAAAATAAACTCTGCCGCCTTGGTGGCTACCGCGCAGGACAGCGTTAATGACTGTGTTTCAACCACTGCCGTTTTGGCATCACACCTTATTTTTAGGTTTGCGGGTATCAATATTGACCCCTATATTGGTGTTGCGGTGGCAATTTTTATACTGTATTCGGGCATAAAAACCATTAAAGACACCCTTGACCCCCTACTTGGTATGCCCCCCGAAAAAGAAACAATAGACAGTATTGTAAAAATCGTGCTTTCAAATGAAGAATTTGTTGGCATTCACGACCTAATTGTACATAATTACGGCCCCGGCAGGTCATTTGCATCACTGCATGTTGAAGTGCCTGCCGATGCAAATATTGTTGCCTGCCACGAGGATATTGATGCCTGTGAAAAACGCCTTCAAAATGAGCTTGGTATACAGGTTGTTATTCATATGGACCCAATAGCCGTTAATGATGAAAATACTCAAAAAACCAAAGAAAGCGTTGTATCTGCTATTTTAAAAATCAATTCAAAGCTTTCACTGCACGATTTTAGAATGGTTGATGGCGAAGAACAAATCAACCTGATTTTTGATGTTGTTGTACCCAGTGATATAACCCTTAATGATTCTGAAATTAAAGCCGAAATTCAGCGCGTTTGCAAAGAGATTGACAGTAGGTATATGACGGTTATTACAATTGACCGTGACTATATATCTGCCCAGTAAAGGAGTTGAAAAGCCTTGTTTGATACCATAATTATTGGTGGTGGCGCATCGGGTCTTGCCTCAGCCGTTATGCTTAAAAAAATCAGCGCAGATTTAAAGGTTGCCGTAGTTGAGCAGTTTGACCGTGTTGGCAAAAAAATCAGCGTTACAGGCAACGGTCGGTGTAATATATCAAACACCAATATAAAAAAATCAAATTATCACAGTAATGATTTAAATAAGGCTTTTGAAATTTTAAAGGATTTTGACCTTCAAAAAACGGCAGAGTTTTTTTCATCAATAGGTGTTGAACTTGCTTTTGAGGGTAATAAAGCATATCCACGCTCATTTCAGGCGTCATCTGTGGTTGATGCACTGCGCTTTGCTGCTACTAATTTAAAGGTTGATATTATTGCCGGTACTACTGTACAAAAGGTTACAAAAAGCAATAACAGCTTTATTTTGAAAACAAATAATAACACCCTAACGGCTAAAACTGTAATTGTTGCTACCGGCGGTTTAGCGGGCGGCAGTAAGCTTGGCAGTAATGGTGACGGATATAAATTTTTAAAATCTTTTGGTCATAAAATTATAGAAGAAAAACCGGTTATTGTTCAGGTTAAAACAGAAAACACTTTAACTAAAATCTTAAAAGGCATAAAGGTTAATGCTAAAGTTAGTGTTATAAATTCAAATAAAACGCTGGCAACTGACAGTGGCGAAGTTTTATTTTGCGATTACGGTTTATCCGGCCCCCCTATTTTACAACTTTCACGCTTTGCTAAAAAAGGCACAGAAATTTCGCTTGATATTTTTAGTGACATTGAGTTCAATAACCTTGTAGACCTTATAATGAAAAGAAAACAAATTTTCAGTAGTCTTCCACTTACCGAATTTTTTGCAGGGCTTATTCATAAAAAGCTGGGACAGGCCATTTTAAAGGATGCTGATATTTCGCTTAACAATAATGCCGACGCACTTACTAAAACAGACTGCATAAATATTGCGGCTACTCTTAAAAATTTTAGGTTTAAGGTTTTAGGTAATACAGGTTTTGTTAATGCACAGGCAACATCCGGTGGTGCAGACCTAAACGATTTTGATGATAATCTAATGTCTAAAAAGACGGCTGGCTTATTTGCCACAGGTGAGGTTTTAGATGTTGACGGTGACTGTGGCGGTTATAACCTACAATGGGCTTGGAGCAGTGCTTATAGGGTTGCAAATGCTGTATCATGCTATATTCAGGAGTGACTAAATGATAAAGTTACAAAATGTTTTTACCCCTACCGAAAATAACATTGACCCTATCCCTTATGTTGCATCGGCATTAAAAACTGATGCTAAAAATATTAAATCTGTTAAACTTCTAAGACGCTCGGTTGATGCCAGAAAAAAGCCTAATATTTATTACTGCAACACATTTTTGGTTGATTTTTATAAAAAAGACACCGAAAAACAAGTGTTAAAAAGTAATAAAAACGCTTTTCACTATAAACCAACCCCCTATGTTTGGCTGAACTCAACAAATAAACCCGCTCACCCACCAATTATTATTGGTAGTGGACCAGCAGGCTTATTTGCTGCTTTAACACTTGCTAAAGCGGGCTTAAAACCAATTATAATTGAACGCGGTGAGCCTGTTGAAGAACGCGTAAAAAGTGTTGATGCCTTTTGGCAGGGTAAAAAGTTAAATCCAAATTCAAATGTACAGTTTGGTGAAGGTGGCGCAGGCACCTTTTCAGACGGCAAGCTAAATACAGGCATTAAGGATGTGCGTTGCCGTACTGTATTAGAGTTATTTAATAAATTTGGCGCAAGTGATGATATTCTGATAAACGCCAAGCCCCACATAGGCACCGATGTATTACGCACAGTAGTTAAAAATATCAGAAATGAAATTATATTACTTGGCGGTAGGTATTATTTTAATACAACCTTTTTAAAGCCTGTTATAAAATCTCAAAAAATAGTAGCTGTTAAGCTTGAAAACGAAGATGGTCAGTTTGAACTGCCATGTGACTATTTAATAACTGCCATTGGTAATGCCGCACGCGACACATATCAAAACCTTTGGGATGCGGGTCTGAACATTATACCAAAACCCTTTGCCATAGGTGTTAGAATTGAACATTTGCAAAGTGATATAAATAATGCAAGATACGGTAAAGGCTATTCATCAGACCTGCCACCTGCCGAATATAAGCTTGCAACACACCTTGAAAACGGACGCGGTGTTTATACCTTTTGTATGTGCCCCGGCGGTAAGGTTGTTAATTCAGCCAGTGAAGACGGCACATATGTCACCAACGGTATGAGTTATGAAAGCCGCAATGAAGCTAACGCCAACTCCGCCCTTTTGGTAGGTGTTACCGAAAAGGATTTTGAGCACCTTTCAAACGGCACACCTTTTGGTGGTGTTAATCTTCAAAAACAGATTGAAAAAGCCGCTTTTTTAGCCACAAACGGCAAAGGTCTGCCTGTGCAGACGGTCGGCGATTTTTTAAATAGTGATAATACTAAAATCGGTAATGTTTTACCCACTGCACTGCCAAATACCGTTCAGTGCGATTTAAAGGCAGTCCTACCGTCTTTTATTACCGATTCAATAAAACTTGCCCTACCCACCTTTGAAGGGCAAATAAAAGGCTTTTCAGACCCATCTGCGGTGCTTACCGCACCCGAAACCAGAAGTTCATCACCGGTTAGAATTTTAAGGGATGAAAATTTTGTTTCAAATGTAAAGGGTATATTCCCCTGCGGTGAAGGTGCAGGCTATGCGGGTGGTATAACATCGTCGGCTGTTGACGGTATACGCACTGCCGAAGCGGTTATTAACCTAATAAATCAATAAAGGTTAGATTAACTGTTGAAAGGCGGTTTATTAAATAATCATTAAAGCCGATTATTTCACCGTTACTGCAACCATTTAATTTTATAGCATAGGTTAAATTTGCTCTGTCAAAATCATTTGGCAGAGCTTTTATTTTATACTTTATATTAACCAGCAGTCCGTTATTCTTAATTGCAATTTTAACATAAACCTTATGGTTTATTGCCCCCCTTGCCGAAAGAATTATAAGCTTAATTAAATCGGTTTCAAATTTACTCAGTTCAAGCCTAAAACAACCTTCTCCGCTGACTTCTGATAAAATATGCAGATTATATTCACATCCAATTATGCTAACTGCTGCCAACATATTTCTTAAGCTGGTACCAAGGTTAATATTTTTGCTTGAATTTGAAAAAACGAGTTCTTTAATCTCTGTAATATTATTAAAAATAATATTTTTAGAATAATTCTTTTTAATTAGTTTTAAAAAAAGTTCTTCTCTTTTTTCAAAATCATCCTTATTTTTTTTGGTCAAATGATACATATTATCCCCCATTATTCTTTGATATTTTGCCCAATAAAATGAAAATCAAAAAAAATGCCAAAAAGTTAGTTAAATAATAAACAAAGTTCTTGAAATTTTGTTAAAAAGAGGTTAAAATAGTAATAGAATTTTTTAGGAGGTTCAAATATTATGGTTAAAGTTGCTATTAATGGTTTTGGTCGTATCGGCCGTCTGGCTTTCCGTCAGATGTTTGGTGCAGAAGGTTATGAGGTTGTTGCTATTAACGACCTTACCGATGCTAAGATGCTCGCACATCTTCTTAAGTATGACTCTGCTCAAGGCCGCTATGCTAAAGCAGACACCGTTGAAGCTAAAGACGGTGCTATCGTTGTTGACGGTAAAGAAATTAAAATCTATGCTGAAAAGAACGCTGCTGACCTTCCTTGGGGTGAAATTGGTGTTGACGTAGTTCTTGAGTGCACCGGTTTCTACTGCTCAAAGGATAAGGCTCAGGCTCACATCGATGCAGGTGCTAAAAAGGTTGTTATTTCTGCTCCCGCAGGTAAAGACCTTCCCACTATCGTTTACAGCGTAAACGAAAACACTCTTACTGCTGATGATAAAATCATCTCTGCTGCTTCCTGCACCACCAACTGCCTTGCTCCTATGGCTAAGGCTCTTAACGATTATGCTCCTATCCAGAGCGGTATCATGACCACTGTACACGCATTCACCGGCGACCAAATGGTTCTTGACGGTCCTCACAGAAAGGGTGACCTTCGCCGTGCACGTGCAGCTGCTGTTAACATTGTTCCTAACTCTACCGGTGCTGCTAAAGCAATTGGTCTTGTTATTCCTGAGCTTAACGGCAAGCTTATCGGTTCTGCACAGCGCGTTCCTGTTCCTACCGGTTCTACCACCCTTCTTGTTGCTGTTGTTAAGGGTAAGGATGTTACCGTTGAAGGCATCAACGCTGCTATGAAAGCTGCTTCTTCTGCTTCATTTGGTTACACCGAAGAGCAGTTAGTATCAAGCGATATTATCGGTATTACCTATGGTTCACTCTTTGATGCTACCCAGACTATGGTTGCTAAGATTGATGATGATACCTA
>JAFNZJ010000090.1 GCA_017382915.1 Clostridia bacterium
ACCAAATTCTATCCCCTTTGTCAACACCTTTTTTTAACTTTTTTGCGTTTTTTTACACCTTTTTTCATTTTGCACAAAAGAAAAACCAAAAGGTAAGGGGCGGTTTGGGGTATTTTGACCAAAACTTTAACCATAACAGCAAAAATAATAGGCCCCGTCTTAAAGCGCAGCCTATTATATGTATATATTATATGTGATATATTATTTATTTCTTAACTGTTCATCAATTGCTACTGCGGCTTTTTTACCAGCGCCCATAGCCAAAATAACGGTTGCGGCACCTGTTACGGCATCGCCTCCGGCATAAACCATATCACGACTGGTGAGTCCATAAGCATTTTTGGTAACAATGCAGCCCCTACTGTTGGTATCAAGACCGGGGGTGGTTGACCTTATAAGCGGGTTAGGCGATGTGCCGATTGCCATTATCATACAGTCAATGTCAAGCACAAATTCGCTACCCTTTTTAACAACGGGACTACGGCGACCGCTTTCATCCGGCTCACCAAGTTCCATTTCAGTACAGCCGATGCCCTTAACATTGCCCTTCTCATCGCCCAAAACTTCTATTGGGTTGGTAAGGGTTTTAAAAACAATGCCCTCTTCGATGGCGTGCTCAACCTCCTCCTTACGGGCGGGGAGCTCTGCCATACTGCGGCGATAGATAATATAAACCTCATCAGCACCAAGGCGTTTGGCACACCTTGCGGCATCCATAGCAACATTGCCGCCGCCAACAACGGCAACCTTTTTGCCGTGATGCACGGGGGTTTTGCTGCCGGGCTCATAGGCCTTCATAAGATTTATTCTAGTTAAAAACTCATTTGCGGAATAAACACCGTTGAGTTCTTCACCCTTAATGCCCATAAAGTTTGGAAGCCCTGCACCAGAGCCTATAAACACAGCTTCATATCCGCTATTCAGCAGTTCATCAACGGTTAAAATTTTGCCTATAACCATATTGGTGTTTATTTTAACACCAAGGGCTTTTAGATTTTCAATTTCTGCCTTAACAATATTTTTAGGAAGGCGGAATTCAGGTATGCCGTAAACCAACACACCGCCTGCTAAATGCAGCGCTTCAAAAACTGTGACCTTATAACCAAGCTTTGCCAGGTCACCGGCGGCGGTAAGACCTGCAGGACCTGCACCTATAACGGCAACATTTTTGCCGTTTGACGGTACTGCTTTGGGCTGTTCATTAACATTTTCGCGGTACCAGTCGGCTACAAACCGCTCCAACCTACCTATTGCTACCGGCTCACCCTTAATGCCCCTAACACAAAGGCTTTCACACTGTACCTCTTGCGGACAAACCCTACCGCAAACGGCGGGCAGTGATGTATATGCGGTAAGTTCTTTATAAGCGGCTTTAAAATCGCCCTTTGCCACCTCACTGATAAAGGCAGGTATATCAATACCAACGGGGCATCTGCTTTGACAGGGTTTATTTTTACAGTTAAGGCAACGCCTTGCCTCACTTATTGCCATTTCTTCGGTATAGCCAAGTGCAACCTCACTGAAGTTTTTATTCCTTACATTAGGTTCTTGGCAGGGCATTGGGCACTTTTTAGGACTTAAATTTTTTTCAGTTGCCATTTTTTACTTGCCCTCCCCCATTTTTAGCAAATTGCAGGTTTCCTCACGCTTTTTGCCTTCATATTCCTTATATATAGCACCGCGCTTCATAGCAGCATCAAAATCAACCAAATGACCGTCAAAATCGGGACCGTCAACGCAGGCAAACTTAACCTCACCACCTACTACCAATCGGCAACCGCCACACATACCTGTGCCGTCAACCATAATTGGGTTCATTGAAACGGTGGTTTTTATGCCGTACTCTTTGGTTAGCGCCGATACAAACTTCATCATAACAAGGGGACCTATTGCTATAACCTCATCATAATTATTGCCTGCTTCAATAAGCTCCTTAAGGGCGTTGGTAACAAGACCCTTTGTGCCATAGCTACCATCATCGGTCATAATAAGCAGTTTATCTGAAACCGATTTAAACTCATCCTCTAAAATCAATAGGTCTTTACTTCTAAAGCCTACTACCGAGTGAACCTCGGCGCCCATTTGGTGTAGCCTTTTGGCAACAGGGTATGCTATGGCTGAGCCAACGCCGCCACCAATAACCGCAACCTTTTTAAGACCGTCAAGCTGACTGGGTGTGCCAAGAGGACCTACAAAATCGCAGATATAATCACCCTCATTAAGGGCATTAAGCTCCATAGTGGACTGACCCAAAATTTGAAAAATTATAGTAACTGTGCCAAGTTCAGCGTCATAGTCGGCTATGGTAAAGGGTACGCGTTCACCGTCCTCTGATGCGCGAAGTATTATAAACTGGCCCGGCTCAGCCTTTTTAGCGATGAGCGGGGCATCAACCACCATTTTGGTAACATATGGATTAAGTGACTGTTTTTTTAAGATTTTAGTCATTATAAAATTCACTCCGAAAAAATGCTTTTAAATATTATAATGTATTTTTTTATATTTGGCAATATCAATAAAGCACTTTATTTTATCTATATAATGGAAATTTTTGATAATGCTAAACAAAAATAGCAGGGTTTTAAGATAAACCCTGCTAAAATATTTATTTTGTGTAATAGGTGCCAAGTGATATGCCTTTAAAATAATGTTTTAAAATCCACTCATAATCATAGCCCTTTTCTGCATAGGCTTTGGCGCCGGTTTGACTCATGCCGATACCGTGTCCATAGCCCTTAACGGTAAAGACAAATTCATCCTGCGCGGCATCATATTCAATGGTGTACGCGCTTGAACGAAGCACATTTTTTGAGCCAACGCGGGCAGAGATAAAAATGGTTTCCCTTAAATATCTGCCCTGCTTATTAACGGTGCCTATTTTTACGGTTTTTACATAAAGACCATTTTGGTCATAGGTACATTTAAACCAGTTTGACTTATTGGTAATTGTATTAAGGTCAACATTCAGGCTTTCCTTAACCCATTTGGCAACATCACTTGCTTTATATTTGCGTATGGTTTGAAATCCGTTTACTGATTTATCAACCGATGAATCTACGCTAACCAAATAGGGAATTCTGTCATAGCCCCAAATATCCTCTTTATTAGCTGAATAGCCTGCCGAAATTGCATAGAAATATGTTTGTGCAACATTGCCGCCATAAACAGCAACCTGACCTGCAACGGCATTTGCAGCCTCTTTGGCTTTGGCGCCCGCCGTCTTCATAGGTAGGCTTGGGTATTTACCTGCTGCGGAACCACTGCAAATAAGCCAGGAATATGCCGCTACCGCCTGTGCTTTTAATGCCTCCAACGGGTAGCCGGAGCCCATTTCTGCCTCAATAATTTGGGCAAGAATTTCATTTGCGGGGCCGCTTACCTTTTGGTTTTTGCCGTTATAATTATTAGTAACACAAAGGGTTGGCAATTTGCCCTGCGGTGTAACGGTAGAGCTTGGGCTGGAGGTTACGGTATTTGATGTTGTGGTAGGCTTTTTTGATGTAACGGTAGATGTGGGTTTTTTAGATGTACCGGTGTTACTGCTTGGCTTTGCCGATGATGGCTTTAGGTTGGGCGGGGTAGAAGAAATAATGGTGCTGGGCTTTACCTGTATAGCAGAGGAAATTGGCGCCTGCTGTTCATACCTGCTGGAGGCACCATCTGCCATGCTTTTATCCTCAGACGAGACAGGCTCCATTGAGGATATTTCGGTCAGTCCCGGTTTGGCAAGGGTGGGTATTTCACTGCTCATAATCGGGGCTTCATTAACATCGGCTTCGGTAATATCCACAAGCGGGGATTCACCGTCACGCACCCTGCGGGCAACCACAAATACATCTTTACCCTCGGTCTGAAGAGCCAGGGTTACGATTTCATCATTTGCGGTAACATCAATGCTTGTCTTTATAAGTGAAATGTCATTTAAAGCTTTTAAATAGCTTTCAAATTCAGCATCATCAAAAAAGTAGGTTTTGGTGTAGTGGCTACTCAAAGCATCTGCAACCTTAAAAACAGAAAATACTTTATATCTACCTTCTAAATATACAGTGTCAAAGGTAAAGGTTGGTGCCTTGCGATAATGTTCAATATCAAGGTACTTTTTAATGTTTGAAAGCATTTGACCTTCATACACATCTTTGCCGTATATAACTATATTTCTGGTAAAGTTTTCACTTAAAGCAGAGGTTGTATAAAGGGTGCCATAGCGATTTACACTACCGTCAAATAGATGGGTTTGGTAATACGCTGCTGATTTGTTTTGGGTTGAAACAACCGGCAAATTGATGTCGGTTTCGGGTATTTTAAGCCAACCGTAAACATCCTTATTTGTTTGATATAAACGACCAAACTTATAAAGCATATTGCTTGGAAGGCCATCCCAGGTTTGACCATAGAGTTCCAACATATCTTCATAAATTGATGCTTTTTGCATTGGCTGAAAAACAAATTCATAACCAAAAAAGGCCGAAATAAGCACTGAAATAACCAAAATTATGGCTATTATTATCTTAAAAATACCGCGTTTGCGATGCTTTTTAGGTTCTTCCTCCGGTTCGGATAAAAAGTCTTCTAAATTAAACTTTGAAACTGTGTTTTCGGGTTGTTCAAGCACGGTATAGCCTTCGGCAGGTTGGGGTGACGGCTCCTTTGCTTTTTCGGGCTCCAAATCAATACCAAGTAGCTGAACAAATGGCTCTAACTGTTCTTCCTTGGGTTGATTTTTTTCATCCAAAGATTGTTCGGGCACAGTGGCTTTTTCCGATTGTTCATTATCGGTTGAGGTTTCCAAGATAAAATCTTCGTTTTTCTCCTGCTTGGGCTGTTCCACTATAGCTTCGTCGCTATCTGCTAATGCGTCCTGTTTGGGCTGAACATCATCATTTTTCAGTTCAACCTGCTCGGCTGGTGCCTGCTCATTATTTTCCATAGCAGTTTGAATGATGGTGCTTTTTTTGGAGGCAAACATAGTTATGTATGGTATAACCAGCTCTCCCAAAACATTATGACGATGTTCGCGGTTTGAAGAAAGCATTATGATAGATTGGTCATTGCTTTCTAACACAGAACCTGCAAGGTTACCTTTAAAATCTACCACCGGCAGAGCGGTGTCGGGCAAAAGCAGTTCACCATCATTTACTATTTGAAATTTTGACTTATCAACAGGCTTTAAAATATAACCCGTTGCATTTGCAACTATTTTAGGAAGATATTCACTGTCCAGCGGATTAAAACTACCAACAGTAACAATTACGCGACTACGGCTAACGCTTTTGCTAAGGGCAGACAAAAATTCATTTTTTGTTTTGGTAATGGCGCTTAAAAAACGCACATTGCCCGCCGCGCAAAGGTCAAATTCCATTTTAAAATCGGTTGGTTGGTTTAAATACACAACCTCCAATGTAAGGTCGGGAACCATTTGGTTAAACATCCTCCTTTTTAAAAATTAAAGAAATGCTACTGTGTAACTGTGTCAGAATTTACGGGACCCGTCATATCTGGGCCGGATGGTACATCGGGTGTTGAGGTTTGAACGGGGTCT
The DNA here is from genome assembly GCA_017382915.1 of Clostridia bacterium. Classification (GTDB taxonomy): domain Bacteria; phylum Bacillota; class Clostridia; order Oscillospirales; family Acutalibacteraceae; genus UMGS1279. Next base: position 5,540 of record JAFNZJ010000090.1, read on the forward strand.
TTAGGTGCACTTGAAACCTCCGGCGGATAATAGGATGTAACCGGCGGCGTGGATGTAACGGTGCTTTGTGGAGTGGATGTAACGGTTCCGCTTTGTGTAGATGTAGTGGTGCCTGCCTGCAATGAAGACACATCTGAAGAAACGCCACTTGAAACATCTGATGCTACATCTGAAGTTACCTGTTCATTAGACTGAAGGTTTGAAAAAACACCATTTGTGTTGCTAAGGTTAGGCTTTTTACCGCCCCTTTTATCATACCATATTTGTGGATAAAGAGGTCTGGGGTTAACCTTTGCGGTGCTGGTGTTATAGGTGTCGGTTTCACCATCACGAATTCTGCGTGCCATAACCACCAAGCGGGCATCGTCAAACTCATAGGTGCAGGTTGAAAGGGTTAAAAGCTCATCGGTGGCCACAACATCAACGCCGGTATCAATTATACTGCGCTTTTTAACCTCATCCACGAAGGCTAAAAACTGTTCATCATTGCCAAAGGAGCTTTGCATATAATTAAATCTTTGACCATTATCATGCTCCGGCAAATCATTGGTTATAAATACCGCAAATATTTTATAATCGCCGTCACGGTAAAGGGTTGTAAAATCAATAATCGGATGGTTTTTATAATAAGAAAGGTCGGTATAATGCTTAAGACTGCCAAACATAGTGCCATCCTTCATATGGTGACCGTATACCACTATGTTTTTGGTAGATGGATGGTAGCCACCACTTTTATCAAACTTAGCATCCTTATCAATAAACAGTGCGCCGTAACGGCTGGACTGCTTATTCATATCGTGGTCTAAATAAAAATCATTATCCTTGCATTGGTAAACAGGGTTGTTTACAGCAGTGCCGTTAATTTTAATCCAGGCTTTAACATCAGAGTTTTGTTCCAAAAGACTTTCAAAGCCAATAAAAATACCGTCACTGTTTTTACGCATACTGTCATCATCCTCCCACACTTCTGCGGCAGAGGATATTTGACTTTGCTGCAACCAGCCCTCAACAAAATAGTTTACAAGGTAAACCATAGTGCCAATAAGCACTAAAAATGCAACAAGGAATATGGTTTTACGCACCTTTTCACCTGCGGGATCACCCTTCCAAGGGAATAGGCTTGCAAAAAAGCTGCGTTTTTTAGCCTTTGCAGGCTCATAATACTCATCATCGGAAATTTCAAGCGGCATATCATCAATTTCAGCAAAGGTGTTGTCACTGCTTACTGAATAGTCTGGTGCTGATGAATAACCCTCATCCTCAAAAACAAACTCAACAGAATTATCCTCAATCTCAAGCTTTTCGGGTCTGAGTTCAGGTAAATCTTCATCGGTTGTATTAAACATTTTTAATATTTCTTCATCACTGAATATAATAGGCGGCTCGGTTGAGGCGGGTCTGACGGTTTTGGTGTCAGTCTTAACTACCACCCTTTTATTTGGCTTTTGATAGCCCTCCATAAGATTTATGGGGGTGCCTATTACTGTGCCGTATGAAATAAGGTCTTCAGCACCTTCAATATAGCGTCTTACCATATCAAGGGCAGTATTGGTTGCTAAAGTACGGGTTGTTTCACGGTCATCGCCCCTACCCATAATTTTGCGTACATATACCTTTTCGCTATCAGCAACGGCTATGTAAACCAAGCCTGCAGGCTTGCCCTCACTTTGGCCGGGACCTGCAACACCTGTAATGCCGACACCAATATTTGCGTTACACATAGTTCTAATGCCTGTTGCCATTTGGGCGGCAACTTCTGCACAAACTGCACCCTTTTTATCAATAAGGTCGGCATCAACGCCAAGGGCATGAACCTTAATATGATTGGCATAGGCGGTAACGCCCATTTCAAAAACTTCACTGGAACCGGGGACTTCGGTTATTTTGCCCGAAAGCATACCTGCGGTGCAGGATTCTGCGGTTGCCAGCTTCATATTTTTTGATTTTAAAAGTTCTACAACTGTGTTTTGCAGATTTTCGGTATCAATACCGTAAATGTGACTGCCAAAAATATTTTTAAGCTCAGCGATTACGGGCTGGCAAAGTTCATTTGCCTTCCTTTCGGTTGGGGCGGATGCGGTAACGCGAATATCAACCTCACCTGTTTTTGCGTATGTGGCAACGGTGGGGTTTTTGCTGTCTAACAAATCGCCACAATACTCTGCGGCAACCGATTCACCTACACCGAAAAGGCGAACATTGTGTGAAATTATGGTTGAATTGCTAAAGGGCTTAAGCAAAGGAACAACCTTTTCATTAAACATTGGAACAAGCTCTTTAGGTGGGCCGGGCAGTAAAATTACTGCGCCGTTTTTGGTTTTTACAAAATAACCGGGGGCGGTGCCGTGGTCGTTTTGCAAAACAGTGGCGCCCTTAATGGTAAGGGCTTGCTTTTTATTATTTTCGCTCATTACCCTGCCAACACGGGCAAAGTACTGTTCAATTTGTTTTAAAGATTCGGCGTGCGGCTCCAGCTGTAAATTAAGTGCCTTTGCCACCGTTTCTTTAGTAATATCATCATTAGTGGGACCAAGTCCGCCGCTAAGTATTACAATTTCACTGCGTGCAAGGGAAAGTGCTATCTGCTTTTCAAGGCGCAAAGCATTATCTCCAACCACTGACTGGCTGAAAAGATTAAAGCCCATTTCTGCCATACGCTCAGACAAAAATTTGGCATTAGTATTTAAAATATCGCCAAGCAAAAGCTCGGTACCTACGCAAATAATTTCAACATTCATTTTAAAGGCTTCTCCTAACCAATAAACTCAAAAACGGTGTCCTGAACCGCCTTTTCAACAAGTGGTTCATAATCAAAAAGTGCCTCTGCATCCTGACACTGCTTTATGGTTGGCTTTGTGCGGGGGTGCTTTGGAGTAAATACGGTACAACAATCTTCATAAGGCTCAATTGATGTTTCAAAGGTATCTATCTTTCTTGAAATTTCAATAATTTCATCCTTATCCATACCAATAACGGGGCGGAATACAGGCAAGCTTACCACGGCATCGGTAGTAACCAGTGCAGGCAGGGTTTGGCTTGCAACCTGACCTACGCTTTCACCCGTTATAAGCGCCAAGCTGCCGCTTTTTTCAGCCAAGCGCTGGCTTATACGCATCATCATACGGCGCATAATAAGTGTAAAATATTCTTCTGGGCATTTTTCGGCAATGGTTTGCTGAAGTTCGGTAAAGGGAACTATGCCAAGACGAATTGTTCCGCTATACTCTGCCACCTTGCTTAAAAGCTTTTTAACCTTTTGTTCGGCACGAAGGCTGGTATAAGGCGGGCTTGCAAAATGGATGGCATCAAGTGTAATTCCGCGCTTTGCCATCATCCAAGCCGCAACCGGACTGTCAATACCGCCCGATATAAGTATGGCGGCACGACCTGCGGTGCCCACCGGCATACCGCCCGCGCCGTGAAGCTGACCTGCGCGTATATAGGCGGCGGTGTCTCTAACCTCCACCGTTACTACTATTTCAGGGTTGTGAACATCCACCTTAAGGTGATGATAATTTTTAAGCAGTGCACCACCAACAAGACGGGATATTTCGGGCGATGTAAGTGGGAACTTTTTATCAGACCTTTTTGCCTCCACCTTGAAGGTTTTAACCGACTGCAAAGCATCCTTTAAATAGGGTACACATTTTTCTAAAATGACATTTATATCCTTTTCACAGGCGGCGGCACGGCAAAAGGCAGCAATGCCAAATACCTTTTTAATTTTATCAAGCGCCTGCTCAAAGGGGTAATCATCATAAAGCGGTTCAATGGTAATGGTGGACTGCGCCCTTGTAATATCTACCGCGCCAAGCCCATTAAGTGTGGACTTGATATTTTTAATAAGCGCGTTTTCAAAATTCATTCGGTTAAGACCTTTAAGTGCCAGTTCACCGTTTTTTATTAAAATAATTTCCTTCATTGTATCACCTGTTTTTATTCCTTACAAGGGAGGTTGCACCCTTTAAGGCGGTTAAAAATGCATCAATTTCATCGGTAGTGGTATTAGCGCTAAAGCTAAGCCTTAAGGCGCTGTCTACCCTATCATTTTTTAGCCCCATTTCACGCAGAACATAACTGCCCTTACCCTTACTGCAGGCGCTACCGCTTGAAACACAAATTAAGCTACGCTCTAAAAAATGAAGCAGAGTTTCAGAACGGTAACCCAAAAATGAAAGGTTAAGTATATAGGGTGTAGCGTTTTTAGGGGAATTTATTATAACATTATCAAACTGCTGTAAACCGTTACGGCAGTAATCATTTATTTCGGCAACCTTTTTAAAGGCATAGGCAGTATTGGGCAATGCCTTAACCGCCGCGCCAAACGCAGCAATGGCAGGCACGGCCTCGGTACCGGAGCGAAGCCCCTTTTCTTGCCCGCCGCCAAGTAAAAACGGGGGCAAATTTATACCCTTTTTAACATACAGTGCGCCCGCGCCCTTTATACCATGAATTTTATGTGCGCTAATGCTTAAAAGGTCGGCGCCAAGGGTACTGACATTTATGTTGATTTTGCCAAATGCCTGAACACAGTCAATATGTATTAACGCCTTACTGCTTTTTTGATTTAAGGCGGTTTTTATTTTTTCCACAGGCAAAATACTGCCAACCTCATTATTAACATACATCATGCTAACCAAAACGGTATCAGGACGAACGGCACTACTCAATTCTTCTACCGAAATATTGCCGTTTTCATCAGGCTTTAGATAGGTAACCTCATAGCCGTCTTTTTCAAGCTGCTTAATAGGCTCTAAAACCGAGGGGTGCTCAATAGCGGTGGTTACAATGTGTTTGCCATTTCGCCTGCCAAGTTTTACTGCGCCGAATATGGCGGTGCTGTTGCTTTCACTACCGCAAGAGGTAAAGAAAATTTCATCCTCACGGCACAAAAGTTTTTTGGCAATTTCACCCCTGGCAGAGGTTACAATATCTTCGGCAAGCATACCAAACTCATAAAGCGATGATGGGTTGCCGTAATTATTTTTTATAGCATCTAACGCCGCCTCAGCCGCCTCATTACAAGGCTTGGTGGTGGCACTGTTATCTAAATAAATTAGCCCTTTCAAAACTATACCCCTTGTAGCATAATTATACAATTCTATTGTACCATAATACCACTATTTGTACAAGGCTTATTTTAAAAAAGTTTTTGACCTTTGGGTTTAAATTTTTACCAAAAAATCCCCCTACTGCTTGGTAGGGGGAACTAACCTATTTTGCTAAAACGCTTTCATATAGGGGTATATTAAACTTTTTAATACACTGAACATAGTCTGCCACTCTAACACAGTTTTCAAGGTCATACTTATCCACACCTTGGAAGGCATATATTTCATCATATAAATTGCAACTGCCCTCAACTAAAACAAAGCCCGTCGTTAAATCAATACCAACATAAATTGGACAGCCTTGCCAAAACTGCTCTTGATTTTTATATAACCCTTCTCCATCACCTTCATTTTTTATTATAAAGGCAATTGGATTAGGTTGTGAATTAAGGGGCAATTTTTGCCTATAAAACTCATTTTTCAAAACTGTTTCGGTAACAGGGCTTAAATATTTTTCTTCAAAATATTCTTCAAGACTATATTTATTTTTCAGGTACTGAAAAACCTCACTACCCTCTTTACGGTTAGGTTGAATTTTATCCTTAAATTCGTTATATATCGCTTGCCACTCTTTTAATTTTTCTTTACTTCCCGGTCCAAAAATCATTTATTGTTCTCCTTTGCAGTTTTGATTGAGGCGATGAGTATCTTTTTTATCTCTAAGCAATCATTAAGCAAAGAACTGCTTATTTTATCATCTATATACTCAGACATGTAGAGAAGTTTTATCCAATATTCTGTTTCCGCTGTTTCTTTTAAAGCAATGTGCATTTTTGAAATAAAATCTGCCACACTTTGACCATAATTTGCTTCATTGATATTTGCGCCAATACTTGTGCCGCTGCGAATTATTTGTTTTGATATAACTGTTTCTTTTTTATTCTTAATCAAATATTGATGCAGTTTTATAATTCTTGCAGCAAAAGCTATTGATTTATCTATTAATAAATTTTCTTTCATATGATGCACCGCCTTTTAAAATATTATAGCAAAAAACTCAATTTAAATCAATTATTCATTATTCACTAGCGTAAGCGACTTCATCATTCATTATTCATTAAAAAATCCGTTCTTTTATTTAATGAATAATGAATATTGAATAATGAAAAATGAATAATACAAAACAAAAATCCGCCCTCTTGCGAGAACGGATTTTTGTTTTGGTACGCCGGAAGGGATTCGAACCCCCGACCTTTTGGTTCGTAGCCAAACACTCTATCCAACTGAGCTACCGGCGCTTATTTGGTGACCCGGACGGGAATCGAACCCGTGTTACCGCCGTGAAAGGGCGGTGTCTTAACCGCTTGACCACCGGGCCATATGAAAGAGCACCGATATTTCAGCACCCCTTCTAAGGATGGTAGCGGCAGTCGGATTTGAACCAACGACACTTCGGGTATGAACCGAATGCTCTAGCCAACTGAGCTATGCCGCCAAATATGCACAAGTCGTGCGACTAGATTATTATAATGGCTTGTACTCCAAAAGTCAAGACTTTTTTTGCCATTTTTATAAAAGAATTTAAAAATTATTAAAATAGCATAAATGGTACATATTTTATATTATTGGCTATGCAATATATGCCCAAAATTTTGCTTTTTTGAGTTCCGACTGCCGTTATTTTATTTTTGAGTTTTAAGCCAAGTATTCATAATTATTTTTACAGGTAGTATTTTGCCCAATACATATAGTATTTTACTATACCACCCCACTATTGAAACCATTCTGCCCTTTTTGGTTGCCTTTAAGCCCTGCTTTACCACCCTTTCAGGTGTTTGCATAAAGGTATACTTGGTAACTGCATTTGGGTTTTTGGTTTTTGTAGCTGTAGCAAAAAACGGGGTATCAACCCAACCGGGGCAAAGTGCGGTAACGCTAATGCCTTTGGGTTTAAGCTCAACACTAAGCGCCCTGGAATAGTTAAGCACAAAAACCTTGCTTGCGGCATAAACCGACATAAGCGGCAAAGGCTGAAATGATGATATTGAACAAACCTGTAAAATTTTTGCCCCCTGACGCATAAAAGGTATAACAACATTGGTAACACCCACTAATGCGCGGCAGTTTAAATCAATCATACCAAGGGCGGCGAGGTTTTCAATATCGGCATAACTGCCAAATTTGCCGTAGCCTGCACAGTTTATAAGAAGGCCTACATCCTTACCCGACTGCTTTAAAAGGTCACAAAGCTCATCAAAGCAGGCTTCCTTTGTTAAATCCATAGGTATTGCCTTAAGCGGAATGTCGGTTATGTCTTTTAATTCATTTAAAAGATTTTCCCTGCGGGCAACTGCCCAAATTTCGGTAATATTATTAAAATAACTGCTAAGTTTATTTACAAATTCCCTTCCTATACCGGACGATGCACCTGTAATAATAGCAATTGACATAACTTTTTACCTTCCTTTAACAATGCAAAATAATTTTACTGTATTTTACCATAAATTAAGTTTCATTGCAACGGGTAGTTCTTAAAGACAAACTTTAAGCATAGTATTTTAAAAAAGAATTTATTTAAAAATGAGGGAATTTATTATGAGCCTTAATATATTTTGCCCCGAAGGTAGGCTTTTAGGCACAGAGGGCAACCTTAAAAAAACCGCCACCCCTATGTCGCTGACCGAAGCCGAGGCAAAGGAGGATATTTTAGAAGGCGTTGCCGTTATGTGTGATGCCGACCACAACCTTATAGTTGACCTTGGTTGTATGAAGGGTATAATCCCTCGAAATGAGGGGGCAATAGGCATTGAGGAGGGCACCGTGCGTGACATTGCCCTTATAACCCGCGTTGGCAAGCCTGTAAGCTTTACCGTAAAAAGGGTTTGTACCGGGGCAGGCGGAAAACTGTATGCCGAGCTTTCACGAAAAAGCGCCCAAATTAAATGTATGGAGCAGTTTTTAAAGCTTAAACCACCCGGCTCAGTAATTGATGCAAAGGTAACCCATTTAGAAACCTTTGGTGCCTTTTGTGATATTGGCTGTGGCATTATTGCACTGCTTCCCATTGATGCAATATCGGTATCACGCATATCACACCCTAAAGACCGCTTTTCGGTTGGGGATGATATAAAGGTAATAATAAAATCTGTTGATAGCGATGGCCGAATAACCCTAACCCATAAAGAACTGCTTGGTAACTGGCAGGAAAACGCCGATTTTTTTAAAGAGGGTCAAACTGTATCGGGTATAATACGGTCGGTTGAAAGCTATGGCATTTTTGTAGAGCTGGCGCCAAATCTGGCAGGTCTTGCCGAGCCTAAATTCGGTGCCGAGTCGGGTATGCAGGCCAGTGTTTACATAAAAAGTATTATCCCCGAAAAAATGAAGGTTAAGCTTATTATCATTGACAGCTTTTTTGGGGACAGGGTAAACAGCATTAAGTATTTTTATAATGAAAATAAAATGGACTTTTGGCGTTATTCACCCGAAAACTGCCATAAAAATATCTTCACCGACTTTACTGTATAATAAAAAATTTTTATTGACAACCGTAGTCTACAAACTTCGCCACCATAAAAAGGTATAATAAACAGAAAAGATGTTAAAAAAAGGGATGGTGCGCTTTGAAGCCTACAACTGCCGAAATGATAAAAGAAAAAACCCTTAAAAATGATGCGACTGTCGGTGCTTTATTACATATTATTACCGCCATTTGTGCCTTTTTATTTTCACTTGCTCGGGTTAAGTCACTTTGGTTACCCTTTGGGGCGGCCTTTGTTGGCGGGGCTAAAAAAAAGTATTTAGCCGCCTCACTTGCGGGGGCGGCGCTTGGCTATATAACCAATATTAGTAGCGGTGGCTTTGCCTACATAGCATGTAGCTTTGCCATTATTACGGTGCGCCTTGTTTTGGGGGATATCCGCCTGACAAGGCAGCCGTTATTTTTAAGCCTTTTAACCTTTTTTGCTTTGCTGGTGACAAAGCTTGCCGTTATTTACGGTTATGGCGGCAGTATTATAGGTGTTATAGGTGAAGCCGCCCTTGCAGGGGTGGGCGCCTACTTTTTAGCAATAGTTTTTAACATTTGTTCAGCAACTTCAAGCGGAACCGATATAAGAGAAACCGCCGCACTTATATTTTCGGCATCGGTTTTTTTGCTGGCGGTGGCAGAATTTAAAATAATAGGTCTGTCCCTTGGCGGTATATTGGCGGTAACACTAATACTTGCCGCGGCGCGATTTGGTATGTCATCATATGGCGCTGTGTGCGGTGCAGTGGTCGGCTTTGTAATGTCCATAAATATGGGTCAGCTTTCATCGGCGGGTATGGTTTATGCCTTTTGCGGACTTATGAGCGGACTCTTTTCGGCACTTGGGTCACTTGGTATGATAATAGCCTACATTGGTACCACACTTGTAACCTGCCTTATTATAGGCAACCAGACCATTGTAGGACCTTTGTTTTTTGAGGCCGTTATAGGCTGTGGACTTTTTCTTATAATACCTAAAAAGACGGCGGGGTTTATTGGTGGACTGCTCTCCCCTACCACCGAAATCTCACGGCTTGATAGCGTTAAGGGCGCCCTTATAATGCGACTTGAGTTTGCAAGCGGCGCCCTGCGCGATATTTATGAAACGGTGGAGGATGTTGCCGCAAAGCTTAAAAAAATCAACTGCCCCGATTTTGATAAAACCCTTAATAAAATTGAAGATGATGTTTGTGGCGGGTGCAGTCTTAGGCGCCACTGTTGGGAAACGGCAAAGGAAATAACCGCCGCCGATGCCCTTGCCACCTGGAACAGAATAAAATCACCACAGGCAGAAGATACCGAGCCTACCGAATTTCGCTGTATACGGCGGGGGCGGTTTGAAAAGGCCATTAAGGCGCACTGTGCCGATTACGACAGTATGCGTGCCGCCGAATCACGGCTTAGTGAGGTGCGGGGCGTTATAAGTGACCAGTTTGAGGGGGTTGCCAAAATGCTGGGCGACCTTTCAGAGGAGTTTAAATATGAGGTGCGCCACGACCAGCGCGCCACCGAAAACATAATATTAGCCTTTAAAAATATGGGCTTTCATGCGGTGCGGTGCATTGCCGCACAGGATAAATGGGGTCGTCTTTCGGCCGATATACACATTAAAGGTGCGGCCGACAGGGTTATAAATAAAATGGATGTTGTGCGCCATTTAAGTCTGGCACTATCGCGCGATATGGATACCCCAACCGTAAATGTTGGCGGTGATGATGCATTTATATTTATAACCGAAAAACCAAATTATAAGGTAGAAATAGGTCTTACCCAAATACCTGAGGAAAAGGGCAAGCTGTGTGGTGATACCGCCAAATACTTTGCCGATGGCAGGGGTCGTTTTATGATGGTGCTGTCAGACGGTATGGGTACGGGCGGCAGGGCGGCGGTTGATTCGGCCATGGTATCGGGACTTTTTAGCCGTATGCTTAAAAGCGGGTTTGGGTATGATTGCTCACTAAAAATTATAAATTCATCAATGATATTTAAATCCACCGATGAATCGCTTGCCACGGTGGATATTGCCGCCATTGACCTTTTTGACGGTGAGTGCGAACTGCTTAAGGCGGGCGCCGCACCCACCTTTGTAAAAAGGGGGTCAAAGGTTGGTAAGGCTGAAAGCCGCTCACTACCCCCGGGTATACTACGCAATATAACCTTTGATAAGGCCACCCTTAGCCTTAAGCCCGAAGATATAGTTGTAATGGTATCTGACGGGGCCACTGCAGAGGATACGGGCTGGATAACCGACATACTTAAAAAATGGACAATCGGTTCTGCCCAGCAGTTGGCAGATGAAATTGCCCTTGCCGCAAGGCGCCGCCGAAAAGATGGTCACAGTGATGATATTACAGCCCTTGTAGCAATACTTAAAAAATAATAAATATCCACCCGCATAGCGGGTGGTTTTTCATTTTCGGGCATAGCCCTAATGTTACTGGCTACGCACAAGTGCGTTTGCGTATTGGCCTGCCAGCCACGCAACTATTACCCGCCACACATAAATGTGTCGTTTCG
>JAFNZJ010000091.1 GCA_017382915.1 Clostridia bacterium
AAAAGGGAGAATAATTTTGCTTATTCCCCCAGTTTTATTTTAGATTAAGCCGTGCTTTGCAAGTTCTTCTGCTAAGGTTTCACGATTTTTTTCATTTAAAGGTGCTAAAGGCAGTCTGCAATCGCCCATTTTCATACCCATAAGGTTCATTGCTTCCTTAACAGGGACGGGGTTTACATCAATGAACATATAGTCCATAAGGTCGCTGTATTTTACAGACATTTCGGTAGCGGTTTTAAAATCGCCATCCAAACAGGCCTTTGTAAGGTTATGGAACTCACCAGGTAAAATGTTTGAAATAACCGAAATTACACCCTTTGCGCCAAGCGCCATCATAGGTACGGTTTGGTCATCGTTACCTGAATAAATGGTAAGGTTATCACCGCAAAGGCTAATTGTTTTAAGCACCGAAGAAATATCACCGTTTGCCTCTTTAGCAGCAACTATATTCGGGTGCTTTGAAAGTTCTAAATAGGTTTCGGGTTTTATGTTAACACCTGTTCTTGAAGGAACATTATAAACAATAATGGGGGCATCCACCCTATCGGCAATGTAGTTATAATGTGCAATAAGACCTGCCTGTGAGGTTTTATTATAATAAGGAGTAACCATAAGCAGTGCATCGGCGCCAAGTGCAACAGCCTCATTAGAAAGGCGTACTGCATAGGCGGTATCATTGCTGCCTGTACCTGCAATAATCGGCACCCTACCTGCCGCCTGCTTTATTGCAATCTCAATAACTCTTGTATGTTCCTCATGGGTTAAAACTGCAGATTCACCTGTGGTACCGCAAACTACAAGGGCATCAATTCCGCCTTTAATTTGCTGTTCAACCAAATCCATAAAAGCCTGCTCATTAACCGAACCATCTTCATGCATGGGAGTAATAATAGCAGTTGCGCAACCTTCAAAAATACGCTTTTTCATAACAAATCTCCTCCTTGGAGTTAGTCAAAATAGCCTTTTGCTGCAAGAAGTTCAGCCATTAACACTGCACCGCCTGCGGCACCTCTTAAAGTGTTGTGTGAAACGCAAACAAATTTGTAATCATACTGGGTGTCCTCACGAAGGCGACCAACATGAACGGCCATACCGCCCTCAATATCACGCACCAGTTGAGTTTGAGGCATATTATCCTCATCATAATAATGTAAAAACTGTTTGGGTGCATTGGGTAGTTCAAGCTGCTGTGGAGCACCGCTGAATTCCTTCCAACGTTTTAAAATCTCTTCCTTGGTGGGTTTTTTATCAAAGCTTACAAAAACGGCCGCCATATGACCATCAGAAACCGGCACACGAATGCACTGTGCGGTAAATTCGGGTGATGTGGCATTAACAATTTTGCCGTTTTCAACCTTACCCCAGATTTTAAGGGGCTCCTGCTCGGATTTTTCTTCCTCGCCGCCGATAAAGGGAATTACATTATCAATAATTTCGGGCCAACGCTCAAAGGTTTTACCTGCGCCTGAAATTGCCTGATAGGTACAAACAAGTGCCTTTTTAACACCATAATCAGAAAGCGGGAAAAGTGCAGGCACATAGCTTTGAAGTGAGCAGTTCGATTTAACTGCAATAAAGCCCCTTTTGGTACCAAGACGCTTGCGCTGTGCATCAATAACCTCAGCGTGCTCGGGGTTAAGCTCAGGCACTATCATTGGTACATCCTCAGTGCCACGATGTGCGCTGTTGTTGGAAATAACAGGGCATTCGTGTTTGGCGTAGGCCTCTTCCAAGGCGCGGATTTCATCCTTTTTCATATCAACTGCGCAAAATACAAAATCAACCTTGGAGGTAATCTCCTCAATATCATCTGTTGCGCTGTAAATTACCATATCCTTCATTTTTTCGGGGATAGGTGCCTTCATAGCCCAGCGGCCCTCAGTAGCTTCGGAATATGTTTTGCCTTTTGAACGGGGGCTTGCTGCAAGCAGGCAAACCTCAAACCAGGGATGATTTTCAAGCAAAAGTGCAAAACGCTGACCTACCATACCTGTGGCACCAATAATACCAACCTTAAACTTCTTCATTATAACCACAACCTTTGTGAAGATTTTAAAAAAACAGTTGATTAACTGCGAATTTTGCAATATAATAGTTAGGCAAAGCAAAAAATATCGCAACGCAATACTATTTTCATTATACTTTATAATACCAAAAAACAAAGGTTTTGTCAAATACATATTATGCGTTTTTTTGCAAAATGTGAAAAGTGCAAAATAATATTATCTTTGCGGTTTATTTTTATACATTTTGCATTATTTATACCCCTTTTATTGGTAATTTAAGAAAGGTTTTTCAAATGAAAAAAAGTGATTTTTATTACGACCTGCCCGAGGAGCTTATAGCCCAAACCCCGATTGAGCCAAGAAATGCATCACGCCTTATGGTTTTAAGTAAGCAAAGCGGCAGTGTTACACATACAAGTTTTTTAAATTTGTTTGATTTTTTAAGGTCGGGTGACCTGCTTGTGCTTAATGACACCAAGGTGTTACCCGCCAGAATTTTTGGCAAAAGGACCGACACCGGTTCAGAGGTTGAGTTTGTACTTTTAAAGCGTAAAAATGATACCGACTGGGAATGCATTGCAGGTCCCGGTAAAAAGGCAAAGGTCGGTCACAGTTTTGAGTTTTCAAAAGACCTTAAGGGCAAGGTTATTGATGTTTTACCCGACGGCAACAGAATTTTAAGCTTTGAATTTGAGGGTGAATTTTATGCCCTGCTTAATGAGGTTGGCAATATGCCCCTACCCCACTATATTAAGGCAGAGCTTAAAAATAAAGACCGTTATCAAACTGTATATTCTAAAGAGCTTGGCTCGGCAGCCGCACCGACAGCGGGACTTCATTTTACCAAAGAAATGCTTTTAGAACTTGAAGAAAAGGGCATTAAAATTGCCTATGTTACACTGCATGTTGGACTTGGTACATTCCGCCCTGTTAAGGTTGACAATATTTTAGAGCATAAAATGCACAGTGAGCATTATCACATTCCGCAAAAAACTGCCGACCTTATAAACCAAACAAAGAAAGCTGGTGGCAGGGTAATTTGTGTTGGTACGACATCCTGCCGTACAGTTGAAAGTGCCGCCGATGAAAACGGAATGCTTTGTGAAACTAGCGGTGATACCGAAATATTTATTTACCCCGGTTATAAATTCAAATGCCTTGATGCGCTTATAACCAATTTTCATCTGCCTGAAAGCACGCTTATTATGCTTGTTTCGGCACTGGCGGGTTATGAAAATACAATGAACGCATACAAAACTGCGGTAGAAGAAAAATACCGCTTTTTCAGTTTTGGTGATGCTATGTTTATTACAGATTAAAACTTAAAAAGGAAGAAATAAATGTCTAACTATACTCTTTTAAAAGCCAACGGTCGTGCGCGACTTGGTGAATTCAATACCGTTCACGGTAAGGTTAAAACCCCCGCTTTTATGAATGTTGCAACCGCGGCGGCAATTAAGGGCGGTGTTTCGGCCATTGACCTTAATAATGAGGTTAGGTGTCAGGTAATGCTTTCAAACACCTATCACCTACATTTGCGCCCCGGTGATAAACTCATTCACGATTTAGGCGGACTTCATAAATTTACAGGTTGGAACGGCCCAATTCTTACCGATAGCGGCGGTTTTCAGGTTTTTTCACTTGCTTCACTGCGTAACATCACCGAAGAGGGCGTTACCTTTCAATCGCATATTGACGGCAAAAAAATATTTATGGGACCCGAAGAAAGTATGCAAATACAGTCCAACCTAGCATCAACCATTGCAATGGCCTTTGATGAATGTGTTGAAAACCCTGCTGAATATAGTTATGCCAAGGAATCCTGCAAACGCACCACCCGTTGGTTGGAACGCTGCAAAAAAGAGATGAAAAGGCTAAATTCACTTGATGATACCATAAATAAAAACCAACTGCTTTTTGGTATTAACCAAGGTTGCACCTTTGATGACCTTAGAATTGAGCATATGAAAACCATTGCCGAGCTTGATTTGGACGGCTATGCAATAGGTGGTCTTGCCGTTGGTGAGCCTACCGAGGATATGTACCGCGTTATTGAGTCGGTGGAGCCCTTTATGCCCAAAGATAAAATTCGCTATTTAATGGGCGTTGGTACACCCGTAAACATTATTGAAGGTGTAGCCCGAGGTGTAGATTTATTTGACTGCGTTATGCCAAGCCGTAATGCACGCCACGGTCACCTGTTTACAAGTGAGGGTATTATTAACCTTAACAACGAAAAATATAAAAACGACCTTTCCCCCATTGATAGCGCCTGCAACTGCCCCACCTGCCGTAATCACTCACGCGCATATTTAAGGCATTTGCTAAAAAGCGGCGAGCTTTTATACCACAGACTATCGGTTATTCATAACCTTTATTTTTACAACACCCTTATGGAAGATATTAGGGCCGCTTTGGAAGAAGACAGATTTGAAGAGTTTAAAAATGAAAAAACTATTAAATATGGCAGAAGAATATAAAATTTCTCTTGCAAAACTGCTTAATACAAGTTATAATGTTTAAGAAATCAAATTGTATATTTTGATATTAGGAGGATTTTAAAATGAACTTAATTACTTTAGCAGCCGCTACCGGTAACGGTGATGCAGGCCAAGCAGGCGGCGGACTTGCTTCACTTATGCCCCTTTTAATGCTTGTTTTAATGTTTGGTGTTCTTTACTTCTTTATGATTAGACCCCAAAAGAAAAAACAAAAAGAAGAGGCAAAAATGCGTGATAATCTTCAACCCGGTGATGAGATTATGACCATTGGCGGTTTTTACGGCAGAGTTATCTCTGTAAAGGAAGATTCTATTGTTATTGAGTCTGTTGTTGACCGTTCAAAGCAAAAAATCGTTCGTTCTGCTGTTCAGCAAAACCTTACCGTTCACGACGATACAGACGATAAATAAGTTTTTCTTTTGTAATAACCTATCCTCCACAACAATATTATTAAACAGTAATATTGTTTTGGGGGATTTTTTATGAAAAAGCAAATGCCCACATCGGCTATTGGGCCGGAAAATATGGTAAAGCCCATGCTTTTAGGTGCAGTTTTTGGGTTGGTTGCAATAATTTTGGTTTTAATGCTTTTGGCGCTTATAATGTCGTTTGGCATTTTACCAATTTCTGCCGCACCTGCAATTTCTTCGGTTAGTGTTGCAATCGGTGCATTTTTAGCAGGTTTTATTGCCGCCAAAAAGTTTAAGAAAAACGGTCTTTTAATAGGCGCCCTTTGCGGTGCCGTACTGTTTGCCTTATTTACACTAATTGGTCTTGCCGCCTTTAATTCTGCCCCATCTGCCTCCACACTTATAAGGCTTATTGTTTTTATAACCGCATCGGCTGTGGGCGGTATTATCGGTGTTGGCGGCTCTGACAAGCGTAAAATTGTATAATGCGCCTGCCAAAAATTGTTTTTTCATCATCTGCTAAAGAAACGGTTTTAAAAAGACTTACCATTTTAGGGTTGGTTTTACTTATTGCCGCCGCAACCACCCTTTCAGTCATAACGGTAAAGGTTATTAAAACGGGTACCGCTTTTGCGGGCGCAAAACCGCAAAAAACCATTATTATTGATGCAGGTCACGGCGGGTTTGACGGCGGGGCGGTTGTTAACAATATAAACGAAAAGGATATTAACCTTAAAATTGCGCTAAAGGTTAGTTTTTTACTGAGGCTTTTTGGCTTTAATGTTATTGAAACCAGAACCGATGATTCATCAACCGAAAGTGACCCTACTGCCACAATTTTGGCAAGGAAGAAAAGTGACCTTAAAAACCGTTTGGAAATTGCAAAGCAAAATCCCGATGCAATATTTGTTAGTATACATCTTAACAAATATCCATCATCTGCCCCTAAAGGCGCGCAGATGTTTTATTCGCCCAATGGTGACGATGCCAAAATTTTGGCAGAATGTATGCGGCAAAGTGTAGCATCGGTTTTACAAAATGATAATAAACGCCAAATTAAAAAGGGTGACAAAAGCACCTATTTGCTTTATTACTCCCCCATTCCCACAGTTATTGCAGAATGCGGTTTTATGAGTAATGGCACAGAGCTTGAAAACCTTTTAAACGATAAATATCAAAGCCAAATGGCTTTTGCTATAACCCACGGCATTTTAAATTATTACGCTCAAAGTTCTTAAATTTTTAGGATGTGAAAATATGTCAAAAACTAAAACTATGTATGTTTGTACTTCCTGCGGGTTGGAGCACCCCAAATGGGCGGGTAAATGTAACGGTTGCGGTGAATGGAACACCCTTGAAGAATTTACCGTAGCACCCGCCGCGCCTAAAAATTTTTCTGCCGCTTCATCGGTAATGTCAGCCAGAGGTGTACCGCCAAAAGCCACACCAATTAACCAAATTGATTTGGTTAATGAGCACCGATACAACACCGGTATTGGTGAGCTTAATCGCGTGCTTGGTGGCGGAATTGTTAAGGGCTCGGTAGTGCTGCTTAGCGGTGACCCCGGTATTGGTAAATCCACCATTTTACTGCAGGTTTCGGGCAATATGGCAAACCAACATAATGTGCTGTATGTAACGGGTGAAGAATCGGCCAATCAATTAAAGCTACGCGCCAAAAGACTTGGCGTTAATAATGATAAATTGTTGGTGCTGTCTGAAACCGATGTGCTTTCTGTTTGTGATAATATATCTGCATCAAAGCCCGATATAGTAATCATTGACTCAATTCAAACCATGAATTTAGAGGGGGTTAACTCATCGTCGGGCAGTATTACGCAGGTGCGTGAATGTACTTCAATGCTGCTTAGGGTTGCAAAGACCCTTGATATACCCATTATTATTGTAGGCCACATAAACAAAGGCGGCGACATTGCAGGTCCCAAGGTTATGGAGCATATAGTTGATACCGTGCTTTATTTTGAGGGCGACCGCATAAACTCATACCGCATTTTAAGGGCAATTAAAAACCGTTTTGGCTCCACCAATGAAATAGGTGTTTTTGAAATGCTTGAAAACGGCTTAACACAGGTTGAAAATCCATCGGCAATGCTGCTTTCGGGTAGAATAAGCGGTGTTTCGGGCTCATCAGTATGCTGTGTTATGGAGGGCTCACGCCCCATTTTTGCCGAGGTGCAGGGTTTGGTAACAACCACCGGCTTTGGTACCCCTCGCAGAATGGCAACCGGCTTTGATTACAACCGTATGAACCTGCTTTTAGCCGTTTTAGAAAAGCGCTGCGGTATGTTTTTTAGCAATTTAGACACCTATCTTAATGTTGTTGGCGGACTAAAGCTTGATGAAACCGCCGCCGACCTTGCAGTGATTTTTGCGCTTGTTTCAGGCCTTAAGGATACCCCCCTACCCGATGATGTTGTTTTCTTTGGTGAGGTTGGTCTTTCGGGTGAAATACGCAGTGTACCACGCGCCGTTTTAAGGGTGTTGGAGGCTGAAAGGCTTGGCTTTAAGCGTGTTGTTTTACCAAAATCATGCTTTAAGCAGTTAATGAGTGCCAATATCCCCGACGGTATTGAGCTTATTTATGTCCGCACCGTGAGTGAGGCCATTGACCTTATTTTTTAACTTTGGGCAAACTGCGATTTGGTTTTGCTTATCATCCAAAATGCAGTTGCCGTCACACTGATAAATACAGTCGTTATTACAGGTTAACATTACTTTTTCTCCTTTTATTAGTATTGTTACCCTAAAATTGAATTATATAATAAAAAGAAGTCACTTCGCCTTAAGTGACTTCTTTTTTAATTTTCAGTATATTCGGCAAGGGCGGCAGATGCCTCTTCCCACTCATCCATTTTTTCTAAAAGGGTGTTTTCAAGCAGCTCTAAATTAGTTGTAAGCTCGGCAAGCTTTTCATAATCACTGCCGCTTACCTCAATTTCTGCCTTTATATCGGTGATTTTTTGTTCCAACTCGGCAATTTCTTTTTCACATCTGCTAACGGCGGTGCGTAGCTTTGCCGTTTCGGACCTTTGTTTTTTCTTATTTATATAGTCTTCCTTGCCTTTTTTTATAGGCACTGCCGTCTTGGGCAGGTCAATCGGTTGCTCGGCATTTTTTTCACACCAGACCAAATAATCATCATAATTGCCGTCAATTGTTACCGTTTCATCAGGCTTTAAAAGTATTATTTTATCGGCAATTTTATTGATAAAATAACGGTCGTGCGAAACTATAAAAAGCGTACCTTCATAACCTGCAAGTGCATTTTCAAGCGCCTGCCTTGAATACACATCCAAATGGTTGGTAGGCTCATCAAGTACCAAAAAGTTATTGCCCGAAAGCACCAGCTTTAATAGTGATACCCTTGCCCTTTCACCGCCGCTTAGCGCCTCATTGCTTTTAAAAACATCATCACCCTTAAATTCAAATGCGGCAAGCGCATTACGCACTGCGGTATCACCCATAAAGGGATATGTGTTTTGAATTTCACTAAAGGGGGTGTTTTTGGGGTTTAACTGCTCTTGAAACTGGTCAAAATAACCCAGCGTTACACCAACACCACGCATAAAGGCGGCAGGGTTTTCACCGCCAACCAACCTTTTTATTAGTGTTGATTTGCCAACCCCGTTAGGACCGATAAGGCAAGCCCTTTGTCCCCTTTCAATTGTAAAGGATGCATTTTTATAAAGGGTTACATCGCCAAAGGTTTTACTGTCATTATTAACGGTTAAAACTGTGCTACCGCTTTGACTTTTTACAGGAAACTGAATGCTTATTTTATGGTTTTCACTTTCAGGCTTAACCAAATCTTTGACAATACGGTCAATCTGCTTTTGCTTGCTTTCGGCTGTTTTTATATTGCGCTCTCTGTTCCAGCGTTTTTGTTGTTCAATTATACCCTCAATACGCTTGATTTCGCGGGTTTTGTTTTCATACTCGCGCCGCTCACTCTCCAGCCTTTGCTCTTTAAGCTCCAAATATCTGCTAAAGTTACCCTTTGAAAAATAAATCTTTTTATTTTCAAGCTCCATTGTTTTGGTTGTAACCTTATCAAGAAAAAAGCGGTCGTGCGATATAATTATAGCGGCACCGCTATAGTTTTGCAAAAATTCTTCAAGCCAAATGACCGACTCAATATCCAAATGGTTGGTAGGCTCATCAAGAAGGATTAAATCATTTTTACAAAGAAGCAGCTTTGCCAAACCGATTTTTGAACGCTGACCGCCGCTAAGCGCCGATATTTTAAGATTGGTTTCCTCCTTAGAAAAGCCAAGGCCTTTAAGCACCGCCTCGGTACGGCTAAAATAAGTTAGACCGCCATTTTGCTGAAAGCGTTCGGTCAGTACCGACTGGCGCTCAATAAGGGCGGGGTCACTGCTGTTAAGCAGTTTTACGCTAATTTGCTCCAGCTCATTTTCCATAAGCTGTAAATCGCTAAAAACCGTAAGTGTTTCTTCAAGTGCGGTTTTATTTTCACTACTGCAGACATGCTGTTCTAAATAACCGATTTTAATATTGGCAGCACGAATAGCCTCCCCTTTTGAGGAAGGCTCACTGCCGATTATTATTTTAAAAAGTGTGGTTTTACCGGCGCCATTAGCGCCAATAAAGCCGATTTTATCCCCCTTTTCTACCGAAAAAACTACGTTTTCAAAAAGGGTACGGTCACCGAAAGATTTGCTAAGACCGTTTAAAGACAGAATAGACACTTAATTACTCCCTTTAAATTAGTAACACATTTATTTTATCATATTTTAAAAAGTTTGCAAGATTATATTTTTTATGGTTAAAAACACTTGTAAATATTAGTAATAATTGTTATAATAATTTTGTATAATCTTTGCTCATTTGCAAGATATTGGAGGTTTTTCAAAGTGGAAAAGAAAAAGTTTTATTTAACAACTGCAATTGCTTATACATCTAGTAAGCCGCATATTGGCAATACCTATGATATAGTTTTGGCCGATATGATTGCCCGCTATAAGCGAATGCAGGGTTATGATGTGTTTTTTCAAACCGGCTCTGATGAGCATGGTCAAAAAATAGGCGAAAAGGCTGCCGAAAAAGGCATTAGCCCCAAGCAGTATGTTGATGAGGTTTCTGCCCAGATTAAAGCCGTTTGGGACAGTATGAATGTTACCTATGATAAGTTCATACGCACCACCGATGACTACCATGAGGATGCCGTTAAAAAAATATTCACCAAGCTTTATAATCAGGGTGACATTTATAAAAGCACCTATGAGGGTAAATACTGTGTGCCTTGTGAATCCTTTTTTACCCCTTCACAGCTTGTAGATGGCAAATGCCCCGACTGTGGTCGTGATGTTATTGATTCAAAAGAGGAATCTTACTTTTTACGCCTTTCAAAATACGGCGACCGTTTAATGAAGTATTATGAAGAAAACCCCGATTTCATTAAACCCGACTCACGCCGAAATGAAATGGTAAACAACTTCTTAAAGCCCGGTCTTGAGGACCTTTGCGTATCTCGTAGCTCATTCAAATGGGGTGTTCCGGTTGAGTTTGACCCCGGTCATGTTATTTATGTTTGGATAGATGCCCTTTCAAACTACATCACAGGTGTTGGTTATCACCCCGACGGCAGTAGTGAGCAGTATAAAAAATACTGGCCTGCAGACCTTCATGTTATTGGTAAAGATATTGTTCGTTTTCACACCATTTACTGGCCAATTATACTTATGGCGTTGGGCGAGCCATTGCCCAAGCAGGTGCTTGGCCACCCATGGGTGCTTTTTAGCGATGATAAAATGAGCAAATCAAAGGGCAATGTAATTTATGCCGATGAGCTTGCAAAACGCTTTGGCACCGATGCAGTGCGTTACTATTTGCTTAGTGAAATACCCTTTGCGCAGGACGGCAATATTACCAATGAAATTTTCATTAACAAATATAACACCGACCTTGCAAACACTTTAGGCAACCTTGTAAACCGCAGTATTGCAATGACCAATAAATACTTTGGCGGCAAGGTATTCAGAAAGCGTTTAGAGGGCGAATTTGATAACGAATTGGTTGAAACCGCGGCCAAGACGGTTGCCCGCTTTAGCGAGCTTATGGAAACCTACCATAATGCCGATGCCGTTAGCGAAATCATTAGCTTTGCCAAGCGTTGTAATAAATATATTGACGAAACTACACCTTGGGTGCTTGCCAAGGATGAGGCCATGCTGCCCCGTTTAGAGGGTGTGCTTTACAACCTGTTAGAAAGCATTCGTTTGCTTAGCATACTGCTTTACCCCGTTATACCCGAAACCTGCGAAAAAATGCGCGCACAGCTTGGTATTATGAA